>DATKWR010000001.1:0-2308 GCA_035529475.1 Sedimentisphaerales bacterium
ATAAAGAAACTCCACACGTCTGCCCTGAGGGGATGGTCCGGGTCATCTTCCCTGACTCCATCAATGCGCCAGTAGTAGGTCTTACCCGGCACAAGGCCGTCGACCGTGTGACGGATTTCCACCTGGTTGCCCCTGAACTCAGGGGAGGAGGGCGTTGCATTAGTCACGGCCTCCAGATCGTCACCGAAATAGACGTTGTCGGAAACCGTACCGTCGGCCGGAGCCCAGCTCAGTTCCACCGTAACAGCGGAGAGAACGGCGCCGTCCGCAGGTTCAGGGATCGCAGCCTTTTCCAGCGTATAGCCCAGCAGGTACTTGACCGCGTTCAAGAAGATTTTGCTGCCCTCCTCGGTCAGGTTATACTCGCCGTTACCGGCCAAAGCCGGCTGTTTGTCGGTCGTGGCCTCATCAACCCCGCAGCAGAACAACATGCGCGGCCCCGAAGGGGGATAGCCCATGCTGATGTTCTGGGTGGTATCCCAGGACGCCAGCCACACAAAACCGTTGTCTTCTCGCACGCCAATCAGCGTACCGCCGGCCGCATCCATGGCGCCGTCCGGGAATGTGGTCTGGGTAGTCACGACATCGACGAGACCGTTCACAATGTTCACTCCCTCCATGACCGGATGGTTCGGTTCCAGGACCCGCATCGGTCCGGCCGCGTAATGCCAGGTATCACTGGCAGGGACCCAGTTCCAGCGGTTGGCCTGCATATAAAAGGCATTGAGATTCAAGATCGGACGGGCGATCTTGCTGTTCCAGTTGCCGATCTCTACAGCACCGTCGTCATATTGCCGGGAGTCACTGTCCCGGCTGATAATGATCAGGTCGGCGCGGTTGAGCAACTCCAAATCGGTGCCGTCGAGGACACGCAGTTCCTGATTCGAGAAGCTCATGTCCAGCGTGTAACCCGCATTAGTCAACAGGCCAACGAAGCCTTGGTCCGTGTCGCCGCCGCTCATGTCGTCCGCAACCCAATAGATCTTCGCGTCGGGATCGACCTGCGCCGGACAAATCCAGGCCATGGAAAACAATACCCCCAGACTCATCCACAAAATGTCACGTCGGTTCATGGTTCTTCCTCCTCTTTCTCACGGGAAACAATTTGTAGATTTGATGTTGGTAATACCGCAAACACCAAAACCATTTAAAATGTAAACGAAGTCATTTCTTGTTTATAACTGTCCACAGTTCAAGAAGTAAAATAACTATACTTTTGTTGCACAAGCACAAGGTTCTCACTTCCACTCCTATGCCTGGAATAACAAGTCCTCTTCTATTTGGAAAGTTTCAAGAATTGTGCCCACAGGAAGACCAAAATCCGCAGATGACTGACTACGCAGGCACAAGTTTCACTAACATAATTTATACCAAATCAGCCACTTTCCCGTCAAGCAGAATTTCACTCTTTCTCTCTGGTGGCCTATATAATTGCACAGGGCATCGCTACAGTCCTCAATTATCTCGCCCGACAACGGTAAGGTTACCTTTCGATATAAGGATTCCGGCGGTGCCCCCGTCGTCAGAACCCGGAAAATGCCCCCCATTGCCAAAGGGGTATGTTGATCTGGAACGAACGACGCTTCAGGAAAAGACGTCGGCCCGGCTGTTTTTGTCTTGCGTACCTCCCCCAAAGCTGGCAGAATGTACCCAGAGAAGCACCCGTGATGAAGCTGCGAGGAACAGGTCTATGCCTTGTGTGGACCGGACACAAACGAAGGCGCAGTGGGAGAGACGAATCAGTGAAACGCTCGCCGAACTGCGTGAGGCCAGAAGGGAACTTTTTTGGAAAGGGTAGAGCGATGAAGGGGAAAATAACAACCGCCGTCATAGCGACCGTATTTCTCTGTGGACCTGTCTGTGCAGCGAGCGTCACCTGGATCGATGGTCTGGGTGCGGTGGCTCCGTCCGGATGGTCAATCACTCCGGCAAACCCATCCACGACGAGCGTGATTTCCTTCAAGGGGCCTACGGATCAAAAGTATGGAAACAGTTGCAATGCCGAGGCGACCTTCGGCGGCAAACCCTATTTGTCGGTCAACAATTCCACCAAGACGATTGAGCTGAAGTTTCAGGGCCCGCCACCTACCACGTGCATCTTGATTCTCAAGCCCGCCGTGGGCCTGCAAGGCGACTTTGGCCCCCTCGCCGCCGGCAACTGGACGTTCAAATGTACGCATGTTCGCATCCCATTTCAGATCAACTTCACAGTCGGTGGAGGCGGCGCCCGCATCCTGCGTGTGGATAAGAATGCCCCGTTGACCATCTGGACGCCGGATGGAAGCAGTTGGATGAGGGCTTACCCCAA
>DATKWR010000002.1:0-3584 GCA_035529475.1 Sedimentisphaerales bacterium
TTGCGTTCGACCACTACATCCCAGGAACCGATGCGATTGCCCGCAGCCAGATTCCCGAAATTGTCGGCATACGAGCCCTTCCAATCGCAGGAGTAGAGCATCACCGGGTTGGCTTTTTCCGAACCAAGATGGATGTACCGCGGTTGCTCAAACTGCGGGGTTGTTTTCGCCCACCATTGTTCGTAGTGTTTTCGCATGGCAGCGGCAATGTCGGGATGTTTCTCGGCAATGTCCTTATCCTGATGGGGATCGGTACTGAGATCATAGAGTTGCTCTCCCTTGACCAGACGCCACTTGTTCCATAGCACGGTGCACTCCCATTTTGCCCGGTCGTCAGGGCCATACCGGACCACCAACATCCGGTCCCCCACGGTCCTTTCCTTGTTACGGAGCCACCCGGCCAATGAAATCCCATCGGTCGCCATTGAATTCGGCGTATCGAGATGGCAAAGGTCTATCAAGGTGGGCAGTATATCCTGGCACTGGGAGAGCACGTCAATGTCACGTGGTTTTCCAAGCTCGCCTGAAGGCCAACGCACGAAGCAAGGGACCCGATGCCCACCTTCCCAAAGCTCCGTTTTACGTCCCCTCATGCCGGCGTTGAACACCTTGTCACCCGCAACGGTCCCGTTATCCGTCATGTAAATCAAAAGCGTGTTCTCAGCGATCCCGGTCTTATCGAGCATTGCAAGCAGCCGCCCCATATTCTCGTCAATATTGGCAATTTGCCCGAAGAACTTGGCGGTCGTGCGATCCAGCCCCTGCTGCTCGTAGGGCGCAGAGTATTTGTCGTCGACCCAGTGGGGTGAATGCGGGCAGTTCGTTGCGAGATATACAAAGAAAGGTTCGTTGCCGGCATGGCGCGCCTTCATATAGTCCATGGCCTCATCGAACCAGACATCCGTGCAATAGCCTTCGTATTCTTCGAGCCGGTCGTCGTGCCTGTATGTGTCGTCCCAGTAGTCGTTGCCGTAATAGTCTGCGATCGAAGTGATTCCCCATGCTCCGTGATGAATCGTTTCCTGGAAACCACGGTCCTGCGGCCGATGAGGATAGCTGTCACCCAGATGCCATTTCCCGAAATGCCCCGTGTGATAGCCATCCGCAGCAAATACGTCCGCCATAGTGGGCAAGTTGTTTCGCATCATGGAGCGACCCATACACACAAAGGTCGCTCCATTAGCCATGGCGTCCCGTCCCGTCAGCAACTGGCCACGGGTCGGCGTACACATCGGTGCCACATGAAAATCCGTGAAGCGGATGCTCTGTTGATGGAGGGCATTCAGGTTCGGCGTCTTCAGTATCGGATTGCCGTGACACGACAAGTCTCCATACCCCTGGTCATCCGTCAGTACGATCAGAACGTTAGGTTTGTTTTTGGGCCTGTTTCCGTTCTGTGCAGCCAGCCCCGTGGGCACTGCCAGCCCGGCGAAGGCCAGTCCGGCGGCCCTGATGAAGGTGCGCCTCGTCAGCATGATTTCATTCTCACGATACAACCGCATGGCCTACTACCTTTCTGTATGCCCTCTGGGTGAGGGGCCTTATTCATAGATACTCTCCATCTGCCACGCGTCAAGCGATTTGAGCACGGCATTCTGGCCCTGCGCACGCAGTGAGACGCCGACGCTATCGGCGCGGCCGGGATAGACACGCATCGCGACGCATTGTTTGCCGTTGACGAATACCTCGACGACGCTCCGATCGACGAATACCCGCAGCTTTAGCGGCTCATCGGGGCCGAAGCGAACGGGGGCCGTTTCCGGTGCACGCGACTTCACATCGGCAAGGAGCGACGAATACGAGGAATCGATGGTAATCAGGCTCTCACGACGTTGCCTGTAACCCCGATCCTTGAAAAACGCGATACGCGTGAACTCTTCCTTGTTCGGCGAACGAAACACGTTCATCTCCACCATCGGCGCCCCCTTCGGATCGATCTCGGCAGTCATTTCCATGGACTTGCCCTGGATCTTCTTCAGAACGACCTCTTCATTCGCCGGGAGAGTCATTCCGTCAACGTGTTGATGGTTCGTGCGCAGCGACTCGATTTCTCCGGCCGGCTCGATTCCCAGTTCGTCCTTGCCGATCACCGTCAGACGTCGCGGCAGGGACATGAGCTGATTCCAGCCTTCCGTGGGCTTGGCCGGGTTCATGTTAAAGATCACGATGACACCCCCCTTGCCGTCCGGCACCGCGGACGGGGCGTGGACACCGGCCGGCGCGGCCGGTCCGAAATTGAAGTCGCCACCCTGCGTCACGACAAACTTGTCGCGTTGTTTGTCGTAATCACCCAGCAAGTACTTGCCCCCGCTCATGTGGCTGAAATGCAGCAGGATGTGCCGGTCGCCGATGGGCCAGAAGTACGGACAGGCCCCATCATCCCCGACCAGCGAATACCCGTCATCCTCGAGAAATGGGTGCAGATACTCCCAAGTGGCCAGGTCTCTGGAGCGATGCAGGAACTCGGCCCGCACACGCTGCCCTCCGGCTCCGTTCGGCAGGGTGCCCGCCGTCAGGGCGTAATACATCCCGTCCTTTTTCCATATACAGGGGTCGAAGATGTTGTAGGGCAGCGGAGGGTCTCCCGGCCCGGCGTGAGGAATCACGGCCTTGCCTGTGACCTTTTCCCAGTTCAGCAGAAGAGGATCACTGGATACGGCGACCATGCTCCCGACCGTTGTGCCGTGGTACATGGCGATTACCCGGCCTTCCTCGACGAGTGCAGATCCGGAAAAGCAGGCCCTCTCCGGGTTGGGATAGATCGCGTAGGGCAGGTCGCGCCAGTGGATCAGGTCGTCGCTGATCGCGTGTCCCCAGTGCTGGCGCGGGTCCTCCGGCGGGTACCCCTGGTAAAACATGTGCCAGCGGCGCTGCCAGAAGCAGAGCCCGTTAGGATCGTTAAGCCGGTTTTCCGGGCTGACGAAATGGTAGAGCGGATGGTGCGGATCCGTCAGCAGTTTCTCCCGCGACAGCCGGAAGCGTTCCAGAAGCGGATTGTCTTTTAACTGCTTTTCCTGCTCAGCCAATGTATTTGCAAAGGTAAATTTCGGGACCTTCGATTCATTGTCGGTTTCTTTCTTCCGGGCTCCGAACACCTCATTTATCGGCAGCGTCAAAGCGGCTGCTGACAAGGCTGACTGTTTGAGAAAACTACGGCGTTTCATTGTTAAACTCCTTCAGTAACTGTTCACGGGTATTTTTATAGTATTGGGCAACACACCCAATATCGGTACTCAGAATGACCGTCGGCGAAACAGAAATTCGTGCCATCACCTTGGCGTTACGGGCTGGTCCCACCACTTTGGCTGGCTGTACCTGACAGAGTATTCCGACGGTTGCATGCTGTCGAGTGCATATGATACCAGCATTGCCTTCTCATTAAGGCGTGGTTCGCCTTACCTGTTTGCCACTCTCCTTCGATGTGCACAGCATCACTTTGAACTCGCCAAGTTGATAATTCGATCTTTCGCTTTCAGAATGATGAAGGTGTTGTCCCATTGACCACTCACATATAGGTAACCATCCCGATAAACAAGATCGTGCAAGTTGTCAGGAGCCGTACGGGCACGGATGCTGTTCGCCAA
>DATKWR010000003.1:0-2952 GCA_035529475.1 Sedimentisphaerales bacterium
CTCTGAAAGGCTCGCCGTGGTGTTGTTATAGAAAAGGGGCACAGACTGCTTGCCGTCAAAAACAATGGTCTTCTCCATCGAGGGCTGGAACGCCTCGGTATAGCCTATCGTCGAGCCGTTTGTCGTGGTCCCAAAGCCATCCACCCAGGTCTCATACACCAGCTTACTGCCTTCTTCCCCAGCCGGAGTGTCGTTGTAGGACTCGAAATCATCCACGACAAGATATTCAGGCGTTGAGAAACTCCAAATATCCCCTTGCCAGGTTGTGGGCGTCTCGGCATCGTTGACCTCATCAATCCGCCAGTAGTACGTGCTGCCCAAATCGAGGGCTGCGGGGCTGTAGCTCGCGTCGGTCACGGTAACAACCGGGGCCGTACCATCTATCACAGCCTGCTCATTGGTGCTCAAATACACATCGTGCCGGACCGCCTCTCTGCCCGGTCTCCAGGCGAGGGTCACATCGACGGGCACATCAGTTGCCCCCATGTCCGGCTGGGGCTTTCTCGCACGCACAGGTACATGGAAGAAGCGAACCTCACTGAGGCCGTACTGAGCCAGGATGCCGCCCCAGTTGCTGTTGGCCGTGAGCTTGACGGACTCTGCTGCTATGCCGCTCAAATCAACGGTTGTATTGTGTGCATAGTCAGGCGTACCGGGCGCCCGGGCAAACTCAGTACCGGTTCCCAAGGGCGTATAGGTGACGCCATCGATTGAATGCTCAATGGAAACGTCTTTGAACCCGTAACCGATGGCCAGCTCAATCGGCTGATCCTGATTCCAGACCCACATCTCATGGAGGCTATAGACCTTATCGAACTGGAATTCAATCCAGGTCGGCTGCGGCCCCATCAGATCGCTCAGCCACATGTCCTCCGCAAGGGTCGAATGAAGGTCGCTACTGTTCAGGCCGGAGCCATCAATGGTTTTTTGAGGCCCGGAACTGTTGCTCCACGAGCTGGAGGCCGTGGCGGTTATCCTGTCGCCGGGGATCGCGTATGCGACAGGCTCGACCGTGAAGCTCCACACGTCCCCTTTGAAGACCGTGGAGTCTGGCGGCGCACTGACTTCATCGACGCGCCAGTAGTAGGTCTGGCCCAAGGCCAGCAGTCCGGTCGGATCATAGGTGTTGCCGTCCTGGCCTTGGCTGACCAGTACGCCCTTTTGACTGGTCCTGCTGGCAGTGTTGACGTCTGCGAACACGGTTCCAAAGTACACGTCGTGCGTCTCGGCGAACGGCCCGGGGGCCCAGCTCAGGACCGCGTCGCGAGGTGTGTCTTCTGCACCATCTCTCGGCGAAGGCCCACTTGCATCGAGGTACGGATTACCGGTCACATCCTCCCAAGTGGTGCCGAATCGAATCAAATCCACTTCCTTCGTGCCCGAATTGCTCTGACCGATACGGAAACTGAACCCGATGATTCCCGTCACCGGGTTTATGTCGTTGCCCGTCTCAGTAGAGGTTGTGTCCGCCGGGGGCTCGGGCGCCCCGAGCGGTGGGTTCACCCATAATTGCACGGTGTCATTACTGGCCCCTGGAACCATCGTAACCTTCATGACTACCAGGGCGGTCTGTCCCAGCGGAATTGGCTTCTTACTGAGCGCCGTAGTGGAGCGTATTCGACAACCCAATTCCACTTGCCCGCCGGTATCCCTACCGTCAATTCTCCCGAGCTGGCCTTGGATCGAGCCTGTCGTGTCAAGCTGGAACCAGTATGTGCCGGGAATGCTCAAGGGCTTGTAAAGGAAAGACACATAAAGGAAATTCCCTTCACCGGTCACCGGCCTTGGTAGAGCGTGGTGGATGTTGCCGGAACCTGCCTGCACGTAAAGTCGTCCATCCAAGGAGGTGACGCCGGGGTACTGAAGCGAGTTCGTGCCGCCGTCTCCCAATCCGTCATCATTCAATACCGAGTTGCCGGTAGCATCAGCGGCGGTCCACCCTCCTATGCCATCAAGATTCGTTCCGTTTGCATAGGCAAAGTCATCGAAAAACAACTCCTCCGCCCCTCCGGGTGCGCTCAGGACCAGCACAAATCCAAAACAAGCCAGAAAAATCTGTCTTTTGCACATGATAAGCCTCCTTCAAAAACACAAACGCGCGATTGAACGATTCAATCCCGCAAATACCCTTATCTCCAAGGCATACAGCTTTACCGTCACGGCTGATTTAGCAACATCGAAGACGTCGCGTATGCTGACACGAGCCACCCGGGATAGCTCACAGATCGTCAGCCGCGTCTATACTGATTTGTACCAAATGCGCCCCATCCGGGTCAAGGGAAATCTTCGGTTCCCGCACTGACGGCTAACGCTTTTGCGCTTTTCGGTAACACCGCCGGCGCCGTTTCCGGTTCGACTGTTTCTTCCGTCCTTCCATTCCCTACCTGTCCGGGTCTGGACAACGGACCGGAATCCCGTTACATTGTTAGCATCGGGCAGACAATCGGGACAGGTCGTCCGGCGTACGACCGGAAACAATATTGCCGCGAACGGCACTCTTTCGCAAAGGAATGAGGATGAAATCGCACACACTATCGACCTTGCTGCTAATCGGCCTGTTCGTCGTCTCGGCGCAGGCGAACAGACCCAACCTGCTGGTGATTCTCTTTGACGATCTGGGTTACTCCGATCTCGGCTGTTATGGCGGCGAAATTGACACACCGAACATTGACAGCCTGGCTCAAGGCGGTGTCCGATTCGAGTCGTTCTACAATTCCGCACGCTGCTGCCCGAGCCGGGCTTCGCTGATGACCGGGCTTTATCCCCCGCAGGCGGGGATCGCCAGCTTCACCACGCAGAATCCTGACACCAAGAGAGGGCCTGCCTACCTGGGCCGGCTGAACGAAAGCTGCGTAACCCTTGCCGAAGTACTCAAACCCGCCGGCTACGGCTGCTACTACGTGGGCAAATGGCACATGCACGATAAGACCGGCCCGACCCAGCGAGGTTTCG
>DATKWR010000004.1:0-3217 GCA_035529475.1 Sedimentisphaerales bacterium
GGGGAAAAGGTCTTCGCCCACAGCAATGCTCATATCCTCGACCGTCTCGTCCCAGCTCAGCCGACGGTCGGGCTGATGCTTCCACCGTGTATGCTGGACCCACCGCCAGCGCGGATACCAGGTCGGGCCGTACCGGTCGTCAAGCTTCTGCCATACCCACCATATTTTGGTCCAGTCTTTTCCCTTGCCCCACTTTTCACGGTTCTGGCTGTCCGGCAGGGCCAGGTCGAAGGCGTTCCCCTCTTTATCGAAATCAAAGAGCTTGTTCGGCTCGTGGCTGACCCGCTTGCCGGTGGGAAGTGCGGCGGCCTTGCCCTGGAACCATCCCGCGTGCGCTTCGCCCTGGTTGCCGTCGGGCCAATTGCCGGCGAGCTTGCCCTCGTCGTTGGGCGGGCCGCCCATGGTGTGTGCAAGCTCATGGGCGAAGACCGAAAGCACTCCTTGTTTCGTTAGAGAGATGATACCGACCTCTTTCGGCAGATAGGCGTTCACCGCCCAGCCGCCTCCTCCCCCAGCCGAAAGGATGAGATTCATCGGCTCATCCGGGGCGACCGAGGGAAGCCAGCCTTCGACTTTGCTCTTGACCAACGGCATATCCATGGTGATACAGTCGAGCAATTCCGCCTTCTGATTTCTGGCATAGTACACAACGACGTTGCCGATACGCTGCGTCAGCTCCGGATAAATCGGCCCCCCGCCCGAAGCTTCCGTGGGCAGTCGCGCCTCACCCCCGGCCGGCGGCGACCCTCCTGCCGCCCAGGTTATCAGCTCCGCAACAGCGGCGGCGCCCTGGCTCTCGGGGGTCGAGGAATCCGATGACTCGTCTTTCATAGACTCCAGATATCTGGAAGACCCCACAATCAGCACGCGTCCCTTCTCCCACTCGCACCGCGCAAGAACCGGCTTGCCTTCGACCCCGCTGCGGCAGACTTCCCAGCCCGAAGACAAATTCAGCACCGGCATGGTCACGCCATCGAGCGTATCCGCATCGCTTGAAAAGCCGGCGCCGAACTGGCCGGCAAGTTTGTTCAGGGGCCACTTTTCGATATCTTCCCGTTTCGAGACCCGACTCCCTAAAATGACCAATCCGCCGCCGGAACGCACATACTCCTTCAAACCCTCGACCTCTTCGGGCAGATAGTCCTGCGCGCGGGGGTCGGCCTGAAAAGTGATCACCACGTTGTACCGCGGGTTCGGCCACCACGCAAATGGACGCCGGCCTCCGACAGAAATGCGAACGCGGCTGAGTTGGCCGGGGGTCAGCACGGTATCGAGCGACGCCTGACTCCCGCAGGCACGAAATCCCCAGCGGCGCAGCATTTTCGGCAAATTCCACATGGTAAAGAAATTCGCCTGGTGGGACAGATCGATCAGGACATTTATGCCCGTATCGTTCGCGATGCGCTGTTCGCGAAGGGGAAATTGTGCGGCCAGTTCAGGCCCGAGCGTTTCCCCCGACTTGGAAATGCGTTCTATCTCGGCCAGCTCGGGACCTTGTCCATACAGGGCATTTGACAGCATCAACAGGCACGGCAGAATCAGAACTGAGAGTTTTGCTTTTTTCATTCTCGGCGTTTCTCCTTGGCTTCTTACGCACACTTGCAGGTAAGAGTAATCTTAGTTCAATCCGGGGTCTTCCCAAGATAGTTCACGACAAACAGCCTCTATTCTGATAATATAGAGTCTGCATGAAGGGTTCAAGCCGGTTTTGACCGAATATTGTTGGAAAATCGACTTGAATCCCGATTGTATCAGCTAAGGACCGAAGCGGCTACTGCAGGAAAGCTTTATCTGTCATGCTTTGGCGCGTGGCCAAAACACTACTATCGTTTTTTCAACTTTATGAGTGGAGGACGTATTATGAGAACTCGAACCGCGTTATGTGCAGGCATCGTTTTGTGTTTGGCTGGCACCCTTCACGCCCAAACGACATGGACCGCGCCGAACGGCGGCAAATGGAGCGATCCTGCTAACTGGACAAATGGGTTGCCCTCGGCCTCCAATAAGGCTTATTTTGTTGGCCCCAGTGCATGCATAGTTGATTCTGATGGAGCGCAGACGTGGCAGATTGATTGTGCTGGAGGCCCCATACAAATAGTCGATGGAGGAATCCTAACGGTCTTGGATTGGTGCATACTTGGCTATCAAGCAGAAGATGTCGGTGACAATGCCGGTCGTATAGAAGTGTATGATGGCGGTGTGCTGAATTGCAACGTGCGTCTGTATGTGGGCTATAGGGCCGAAGGATACCTGACGGTATGGGAAGGCGGAACGGTCAATATACACACTCAAACGCTCGGCGTCGGTCAGCAACCCGGCGGCAACGGCGTCGTCACCATGGAAGGCGGCACGTTGAACCTCCTGGATGGAACGAGTGCGCGGGGTCTGAATTTCCTGGACACAGCTAAGTCCAGTGTCGATCTGGCCGGCGGCGCGATCACATTGCGCGGCACGACGGACAATCTGGACTACGTCAACCAGTCCGTCGCCGGCGGCATTATTAAAGCCTATGGTGGAATCGGTGAGGTGGTCGTCGATCCCAACGAGCAGCCGGGCAGACTGGTCGTCAGAGGTGTTCATCCTCTCAAGCCCTCCCCCACCGACGACGGCATTACATCGGCAGGCCAAGTGCAGTTGAGTTGGACTGCGCCCGACCCGTGCACGCCCGGCGCAGCCGTAGCGTTTGACGTCTATTTCACCGACAACCTGCAGGCGCTCGAACAATTCCTCGATCCCGCAGCTATTCGCGTCGTCAACAAGCAGGCCGTCACCTCGGTCCTCGTGCAGGCTCAGCCGAAGAAACGGTACTATTGGGCCGTCGATAGCTATGTGGGCAGCGCGACGGACCCGGTATTCGGTCCAATCTTTAGTTTCATCGCAGACAACATGGCCCCGAGAGTGAATGCCGGCGCCGATATTGTGGCCTGGCTGCAGGATGGGTCCAGGACGGGAAATCTGGATGCGACCGTCACCGATGAGGACGCTTACACCGTACAGTGGACGGTGGTCAGCGAACCTAACGCAGACAATGCCGTCATACAAGCGGCGACTTCCGAGGACACGACTGTTACCCTCTCAGCCACCGGCCAATACGTCTTGCAGTTGGAGGCCTCCGACGGTGAGTACACCGGTTCGGATACGGTCACCATCGACGTGTACAACGACAGTTGCCAAGCCGCCCAGTCGGTACCGGGCTATCAGCCCCTGGTGGGAGACC
>DATKWR010000005.1:0-26033 GCA_035529475.1 Sedimentisphaerales bacterium
TGGAGGAGCTCGCGCGGCAAGCGGGGCTTGAAATCGTTGAGATGTTTCCGGTCGGTTTCTTTCATCCGCCCAAGGTCCCGGTTTCGTACGGTCTGAATCGCGCGATCGACAATATCGCTTCGAGGTTCAAATGTCTGAGCCGGTTCTCAGAGAGCCCGATTGCCGTTTGCCGCCGGCGAAAGAATCACGGCATCGATGTTTCGGCTTCAAGGAAATGACCGATGGAAATAATCGGTGATTTTATTCGAAAAACGGGGGAATCGAGTCTCCTGGCTATCGAGGCCGCCAAAGCGTCCAGAGGATTCGATATCGGCAAAGACAGCGGCCTGTTCCGCGTTCCGAAGGTCGTGAAGTTCGACGCCGAGGCGGGGCGGCTCGATTTCGAGCACTTGGAGGGCCTGGTGACATTGCTCGATTTGGCGGTCCGCAAGGACTGTCGGCTGGCCGGATTTTTGGAGAAGGCCGGCAGGGCGCTGGCTGTCGTTCACGAGAAATTGACTTTACCCGAGACGATGAAATACGGACTGCCGCCGGAATGGTCGGGACCTTCCGAGCAGAACGTCTTCATCCATGGTGATTTCGCCTGTATCAACGTGTGCTATCACGAGACATCGGACGAGCTGGTTATCGTGGACTGGTCGGCGGCGCCGCTGGTAGGAAGGACCCCCACCTTCGGGAGCCGGTACTTCGATATTCTCATGTTTATAAGCTCTTTATTCCACGGCGCGCCGTGCCGGGAGGTTCTGAGCTGGGACGCCCCAGGCATGTCCCGTACGTTCCTGGCGGGATATCGCAGCGCCTCGCCCAACGTCAAGCTCAGCGGGATAAAAGACCATGCGCGGCTGATATGCCGGCTGCAAAGAAGAAATATCCGGCAGCTTGCGCGCCGAAAACGGCCCCTCACGGCCACGGGTTACATTTGCTGCCAAATGTTGATGAACGCGCGCTTGCGTTCGTTCCTGCACAAGTGCGCATTGTGAAACCTGGAGTCTTCCATGACCATGGAATATGAAAATGAAATAGATGGCGAGGAGTTTTCCTGCGAACCCGGCGAGCGAACTTCCGATATCCAGTTGCCCCCGGTGATAAACTATCTGCTGCTGGCGATCTGGGTTGTGATTTGCATGATAGGGTTTGCCGTCATGTTCCTCGCGGAAAACCCGGTAGCCGGCGCGATCATTGTCGGCGTGCCGACGTTCATCGGCATGGTCCTCAAGCCCTCGTTCGGCCTTTGCATTCTGATGCTCGTCCTGCCGACGGGCGCCGGGATCGGCTTCGAGCAGGCTTTCAGTCTGGACCGAGGCGTCGGCATCGCGCTGGCGGTCAGCTTTGCACTGAACCTGATGATCACGCGCCCGAGACTGCGCATCAGTCATAAGGCGCTGTGGGTGATGGCTATCTACACGCTGTGGGTCTGTTTGGCTTCACTGGCGGGGCCTTATCTGCGTTATGAGCTGGTGCGCGCCTTCACACAGGTGCAGCTTCTTGCGTTGATACTCATCGTGTATTGGATATTGCAAACGAACGGCGAAAGGAGCTTTCGCTGGGCTTCGAGAGCCTACGTTGTCGGAACGCTGGGCACCATCGCCTTGGCATTCATCACCGGCTCGGCGATCCGAGCGATAGAAGACACGCCGGAGCAACGCTACTCGGCCACGCTCGGCCAGGCCACCGACGCGAACATGCTGGCATCGTTGACCGCCATAGCGTTTTTGGCGGCGATTTATCTGTTCGCCCGCGACAGGAATCTGCTCTGGCGGCTGTTGTACCTGGCTGCAATTTTGTTTCTGCCGATCATGATGCTCAAGATCGGCTCTCGCGGGGCCTTGATTGCACTGATGTTCACGATGCTCTGCCCGCTACTGTTTGTCCGGCAAGTGGTGCGCCGGCCGGCCTTGGCGGCTCTGCTGCTCGGGGTCATCCTGCTGGCATCGGTTTCGGCGGGTCTTGTCGTCAGAAACCGGGGCCTGGAAGCAGGAGTCGCAGCGCGACTGACGGATCCCTACCAGGCCCGAGAAGCCATCAGCTACAGAATGATGCCGATTAAGAAAGCCGTCGAGTGCGCCGTGAGAAAACCGCTTGGAACAAGCTATTACGGGTGGTTCGAGCAAAGCGGCCTTAGAATCCTGCCTCACAGCGATTTCTTCCTGGCTTTGGGCGTCTATGGAATACCGGCTGCCATTCTATTTGCATCCTTCGTGGTTCTGATCATGCTCACTGTGAAACGGACGCCGCTCGGATTGGAGAAACTCTATGCCAGAGCCGTCCTGACGTACCTGTTAATCATGGGGCTGAACGTGGGACAGCTTTATCAAAAGCATTATTGGGTCTTTCTGGCCTTCATTATTGCGAGCGAGCGCATGGCCGGGTTTTTCATCGCGCCAAAAGAAGAGTTGCCGCCGTGCGCCGAATACGAAGAAGATTTCCTGCCACAGGAACAATTCGCCTGAGCGAGAATTGCAGATGCACGTAGCCATAGTGACAGTTTTCCCTCAGGACCGCCACTGCATCGATGGAGGTGTGGCCGGGGTGTCAAAGTATCTCGTCGATGAGCTCACGAAGCACCCGGATGTCAAAGTAAGCGTGGTCGTTCCGACAGGCCCTGCGGGAGAGACGATTTGCGAGGGCTGGGGCCAATTCAACGTCTATCGGTTAGGCAAAGAGGGACCGTGGAGCTTCCTGCCCGGAACGCTCTACGACCTGTTCGCGGGCAAACGACGGATCGGATCGCTTCTGAAGCAGTTGAAGCCCGACATCGTGCACTTTCAGGCCTGTACGTTCCTGGCGGCCGATTGCGAGCAGCCGCACATTCTTACCATACACGGCATTGCCGAGAGAGACGCACTGTGGGACCGCCGGCGGCGCTTTCTTCGCGGGCCCAGGCGGCGGCTGTTGAAACTGACGGAAGACTACGGACGTCGCCGGGTTCCACACGTCGTGTTGATAAGTGAGTACGCAAGAGAATTCATACCCTCTGAGAACAGCATTCGCAAAACGTGGCTCATTGACAACCCGGTTGCGGACTCCTATTTTACTATCGAGCGGGCGTTCGAGCCGGGCCGAATATTCTGCTGCAGCAGGATCAGGCCTTTGAAGAATATCCTTGGCATGATACAGGCCTTTGCTCTTGTCGTTCAGCAGTTTCCCCAAGCACAACTTCGGATTGCCGGGACCGCAGAAGCGACTTATCTCAGAGCATGCGAGAAACAAATCAAGGCGATGGGCGTACAAGGCAAGGTACATTTTCTGGGTAATATCAGCATCGAAGACGTGCAACGTGAATTGTCCAGGGCGAATTGCCTCGTCGTCCCTTCGTTCCAGGAAAACGCTCCACTGACGATTGCCGAAGCGATGGCCGGGGGCGTGCCCGTTGTGGCGGCCAAAGTCGGTGGAATTCCGGGCATGCTCAAGAATGGAGAAACGGGGCTCCTAATTGACCCTCATAACATCAAGAGTATCGCGCAAGCCGTTCAGAAGATTCTCTCCGATGAGCCGCTCGCCCGCTCGATGGGCCTTCGCGGCAGGCAGGCCGCCGAGAGACGATTCAAGGCTTCGATTGTCTGCGAGAAAACACTGCGGGCCTATCAGGAAGTTCTCGAGCAATCTTCCCAAAACGCGTAAGGTGACAGATGCGGATTTGCTTTATCTCTCTGGGGACATTCACGCATATCGGGGCGTACCTCGATTACTTCAGGCAGGGCGGCCACGAGGTGATTTTCCTTTCCTTGTCCCCCAGCCCCGAGCGCGGAGTGCCAACGTACAATACGGGTCTTGGAAGCAAATACTCCGAGACCGCGGGCAAATGGAAATATCCCATCAGCATGATTCGGGCAAGAAGACTGCTCAAGCGGCTCCAGCCCGACATCGTCCACGCCCACTACGCCACCAGTGCCGGACTGACGGCGTTAGTCTGCGGCTTCCACCCAACCGTCGTCACGGTGCACGGAAGCGACTTGACCCTCGGGATAAAGTCCCGAATATGGCGCCCGTTGCTGCGAAGGATATTCGAGCACGCCGATTGCGTGAACGTGGTCTCTGAAGACCTTGCGAAGATGGTTCTGAGCCTGGGGACAGAAACGAAGAAAGTCGAGACCCTGACACTCGGAATCGACACTAACACGTTCTCGTTTGTTGAGCGCCAGGCACCGGACCCCTCCCGAGGGGTCAGACTGGTGTGCACGAGGCGTTTGGAGCCGGTGTTCGACCATCAAACGATCATCAACGCACTTGGCCTGCTCAAAGAAGAAGGGATCACGTTCGACATGACCATCGTCGGTGATGGCTCTATGCGCGACACACTAAAGCAGCAAGTTCACACTATGGGGTTGGATGGCCGGGTGAGCTTCAGCGGCAGAGTCCCCAATGACGCGCTGCCCGAGATTCTCCGGCGGCATGATGTTTATCTTTCAGCTTCCCTCTGGGATGGAACGAGCCTGTCCCTGCTGGAGGCCATGGCGATGGGCCTGTTTCCCATCGTCTCGGACATAAAAGCTAACGCAGCGTGGCTGCACCACAACGCAGACGGCCTTCTTCACAAAGTGGGCGACGCGCGGGATTTGGCGAACTGTATAATGCAATTATGCAGCAATCCTCAGCTTGCAGTCGATGCGGCCGGTGGCAACCGCGAAAAAGTCGTTTGCTTGGCAAGCAGGAAGGCCAACATGAAACGGTTGGAACAAATCTATGAAAAGCTGATCAACCAGCGGAGATAATTCATGTTCAGAAGCATGACCTTTATTGTCGTTTTGTTGGTGGCTTGCAGCGAACTTGTCGCAGGGACGTACTGGATTTCGCCCGAGGGCAAAACCTCAGCAAGCGGCTCCGAGACGGATCCTTTTGCCTCCGCCGAGGCAGCGCTGAAGAAGGCCGGCGGCGGCAACACGTTCGTATTCAAGCCGGGGGATTACGTCGGGACTCAAATCACGCTTTCGCCGGAATACGCCGGTTCGGCGGAAGAACCCACGATTCTCAAATCCCAACAGAAATACAAAGCGGTTCTGCACGGTTCGGTGTTCCACAACATTTACATCAAGGGCGGCTGCAAGTGGGTCATCATCGACGGTTTTGAAAGCAGTGGCGCCAAATACACCGGGATCAAAACAGACGCGGATTACACCGTGATTCGCAACTGCCGAATTCACAACAACGCCCTGCAGGGCATCGAAGCTCACAGCGTTCGCGGGGTGGTCATAGAAAACAACATCGTCGAATACAACGGCGTGCATCCTCAGTTCAACCACGGCATCTACGCCGATGGCGAGGGCCTGACGATACGCAACAACATCGTCCGGTTCAATTCGGGATGGGGTCTGCATTTGTATCCGGAGATAGCCAACAGCAAAATCGAAAACAACCTGATCTACGGGAACCAAAGGTGGGGCATCGCCGTGTATTCCAAGCCCCGCACCGGCTCCAACCGCCTCGTCAATAACACCGTTGTGCATAACGGAAACGGCATCGCCGTGAAGAACGGACTGGACGAGGTCATTGCGAATAACATTGTCGTGGACAATACCGGGTGGCAGTTTGAAAAAGCCGAGCCTATCGAGATTCTTGGGGGCGGCGACCCTCGCAAAGGCAGGATTGTCATCGACTACAATCTCTGCTCTCCACCCTTGCGGGGGGCCGGGCCGCACCGCGTATTCGGCGATCCGCTGTTCCTCGACAAGGCCAGGGGAACGTTCTATCTCAAATCGGGCAGTCCCGCCATCGGGCGGGGCTCGAAAGAATACGCTCCCAAAAGGGACTTCTTCGGCCGGCCGCTCCGTGAGGACCGCCCGCCGGACCTGGGGTGCTTCCCCTACGATCCTGCGCTGCTGGCGTCCCAGGCGCGCCGCGACTGGTATTGCCAGTGGCCGTTCCAGTTCAGAGGCCACAGCGATACCATACCCGATTTTTGGATTGCCCCTGGGTCGAGCGAGTCTTCTGCCGGTCCGCGGAAGGATAACGCCCCGAATCGGTAGCCGCAATTATGCACATTCTCTACCTGCACCAGTATTTCGCAACGCGCAAGGGCATGACGGGGACGCGGTCCTACGAATTCTCCCGACACCTCGTGCGCAAGGGTCACCGCGTGACAATGATAACCTCAGGGCTGGCGAACCGGGAATTTCCCGTGCCCGACGGCAAAGAATATACCGAGCTCGAAACCGAAGGAATTCACGTCGTTCCCATCGCGGCGGCCTACAACGATCCGAACGTCGGCAACAGCATGAGCGGTTGGCGGCGCATGCTCGAGTTCTATCGGTTTGCATGGTTGGCGGCGCGCGTCGGCAAAAAGCTGCCCAAGCCCGACGTGGTCTTTGCCACGCACACGCCGCTGCCTATCGGCTTGGCAGGTCTGGCCCTGGGCCGGCACTTCGAGGTCCCGTTTGTCTTCGAGGTACGCGATCTCTGGCCCGAGGCGCTGGTCAACGTCGGGGCATTGAACAATCCCCTGGCAATATGGTGGCTGAAGCGAACGGCGGCGAAAATATATGCAGCCGCAACGCATATCGTTGCGCTCTCACCCGGAATGAAAGAAGGTATCGTCCGCGCGGGGGTACCCGCTGAGAAGATCACGGTGATTCCGAATGGCAGCGACCTGGACCTGTTCGGGCCGCACGTGGATGGTTCCGCCGAGCGACAGCGGCTGGGTCTGGGCGAGAAATTCGCGGCGGTCTATTTCGGCGCGATGGGGCTGGCAAATGGGCTTGAGTATGTCGTCGAAGCCGCGCGAATCCTTGCCAAACGAGGCAACGGCCGCATCGTTCTGGTCCTGCACGGCGGCGGGGGGAGGCGGCCCGAGCTGGAGCAGATGGCCCGCGAGCACAAACTGGACAACGTGGTTTTCAGCGAGCCGTCGCCCGGCAAGGAGCACGTCGCTCGGCTCGTCGCCGCGTGCCAGGCGTGCATGATCATTTACCGCGCGACTAAGGAACAGAGCTGGTCACCCAACAAGATGTTCGATGCCCTCGCGGCGGGCAAACCCGTGCTGATAAACGTGCCGGGCTGGCTGAGTGAGACGATAGAGAACAACCACTGCGGCCGGTCGCTCGACCCGCATCGGCCACAGATGCTGGCGGATGTTTTGGAAGAGCTGGCAGTCGATCCGGAGCTGTGCCGCGAAATGGGAGAGAATTCCCGCGCGCTGGCCGAACGCGAGTTTGCCCGGGAGAAACTGGCCGGCCTCGTCGAAAACGTTCTTTCGGAGGCAATCGGAGCCAAGATCGACAAGTGACGACAGACACAGCACGACATACGCAAGACGAGATACGCAATACGAATCTGCCCTTGGTCAGTATCATTATGCCGATTCGCAACGAGGCCGATTTTATCGAGCGGGCGATCGAGAGTATCCTAAACAACGACTATCCCGCCGAGAAGATCGAGATCCTTGTCGTGGACGGCATGAGCGACGACGGCACGAGAGAGATTGTCCGCAGACTGTCGCAGGCCGACGGCCGGATCAGGATGCTGGATAATCTCAGGCGGATCGTTCCGACGGCAATGAATATCGGCTTGAAGGCCGCCGGAGGCGAACAGTTTATCCGAATCGACGGCCATGCCGAGATTCCCAAGGATTTCATCGGCAAGTCCATCCGGTGCCTGGCCGAGCATCCGGAGGCGTGGGTTGCGGGCGGGCCTATCAGGACGGTGGCCGATACCTATACGGGCCGGGCGATTGCCGCGGCCATGCGCTCGCCCATCGGCGTGGGCGATTCGAGATTCAGGCTCGGTAACTATGAAGGCTGGGTCGATACGCTTGCCTTCGGCGCGCATCATAAATGGGTCGTCGATAGGGTCGGCTATTTCGACGAGGAATTGGTGCGCAACCAGGACGATGAGTTCAACCTGAGAATTGTCCTGGCCGGGGGCAAAATATGGATGTCGAAAGCCATCCAAAGCACGTATTTTTCCCGAGGGTCCCTGCGCAGACTCTGGAGGCAGTACTTTCAGTATGGCTTCTGGCGTATCAGGACGTTGCAGAAGCACAAGAGACCGGCGGGCATCCGGCAGGTAATACCCCTCGCGTTCGTATTGTCTTTACTCCTTTTGGGGTTGGGCGGACTCTTTTGGAGGCCGTTTCTGGCCCTGTTGGCTGCTGAGATAATCCTGTACGTGCTGGCTCTGGCGATAGGCGCCTTGGACGTCGGCCGCAAGTCCGGCTGGCAATACGCACCCGCCGCACCATTGGTTTTCGTCCTGCTGCACTTCGCCTACGGATTGGGATCGCTGTGGGGCGCCGTCAGGTTTTGCGTGCTCGCAGGGCGCGCCATGAAGAAGCCCGAAGAAATGCAAATGTCGAGGTAAGCAAACCGCAATGAAAACGAATCCTATCGTCGAGCAGTATCAGCGTGAGTTTGCCCGGTTCTTCGGGGCCGAGCGGGCCTTCGCATTCTGGAAGGGCCGGGTCGGACTGTATGCCCTGCTGCGAGTGCTTGGCGTCGGCCAGGGCGACGAGATCATCGTGCCCGGCTACACCTGCGTTATGAACGTCAACCCGATCAAGTACGTCGGGGCACGACCCGTCTATGTCGATATCGAGCCCGACAGGTTCAATATCGACGTGAACCTTCTGGAAAAAAAGATCACGAACAAGACAAAGGTCATTATCGCGCAGCACACCTACGGCTATCCTTGTGAGATGGATGCGATCATGGAAATCGCGGGCCGTCACGGCGTTTGCGTCATCGAGGATTGCTGTCTTGCCCTTGGCTCGAAGTACAAAGGCAGGCTGGCCGGAACACTCGGCCGGGCCGGATATTTTTCGTTCCAGTGGAATAAGCCCTACACCACGGGTCTTGGCGGAATGGTCATAACCGGCGACAAAGAATTGACCAGCCGGATTGAATCGTTGCAAGCCGAGCAAATGTGCTCGCCCTCGGCGCGGGAGGTCTTGATGCTCTCGATGCAACTGCTTATCTACAGGCTATTGGTCTATCCGGGGACAACCGCCCTGGCCCAGAGCCTCTTCAGGTATCTGACCCGCAAAGGCGCTGTCGTTGGGTCATCCGACACAAGCGAATTCGAGCCAACCAGAGCCGACGATTTCTTCAAAGGCAGCAGTGTCACGCAGGCGCGCTCGGGTCTGAGGCAGCTCAGAAGGATCGAGGACAATTTCTCTCACCGCGCGAGCATGGCTCAGCTTTATGACGAGCTTCTTGAGAACAAGGGCTGGAAGGGCAGAAACTACGACAAGGCCGTCATGGCCCCGGTGATGGTAAGATATCCGGTGAGAATCACGCAAAAGCAAGAAGCTCTTGCCCGGGCGGCGAAAGCCGGCATTGAGCTTGGAAGCTGGTTCGAGTGTCCCCTGCACCCGATTGAAACGCCATTGGCTTCTTACGACTACACGATCGGAATGTGCCCCGAGGCCGAGAAAGCAGCTCGCGAGGTAGTTAACCTGCCGCTGCATCCGCGAGTGAACGCCCGGACGGCCGAAAGGACCGTCAATTTCATAACGGGCTTCACTCAAGTGTAGCCGGATTTATCTTTGACATGTACATTCAACTAATGTACAATCGTGGATATGAAATACGAATGGAATCCCGATAAAAATGAATGGCTTAAAAGAGAACGGAACATCTCTTTTGAGAGAATAGTCTTTCATTTATCTCTGGGAGATATCTGGAAGATATGCGAACATCCTGATCAAGCGAACTATCCGGGACAACGCCTGTATTTTGTTGTTGTCGATGATTACGTATATATCGTCCCATACGTTGTCGAGAAGGAATATATTTTCTTAAAAACAGTGATTCCAAGCCGGAAAGCAACAAAAGATTTTGAGAAGGAAACACCGTCATGAAATACGACAAGGAAGAAAAATCTATATTAGACGCATACGAAAACGGGCAACTGAAGTTAAAAACACCATCGAAAAAAGAGGTTGAATCGATCAAGGCGGCGGCAAATAGTACGTTCAAAAAAGATAAACGAATTACCATTCGCCTTTACGATCATGATTTCAAGGGCATCCAGAAAAAAGCAGTCGAAATGGGGATTCCCTACCAAACGCTGATATCCGGCATTATTCACCGGTATATCGAAGGTGATCTAACTGCCAAAACGGGATAACAAGGATCATGACCTCTTGCGGACGACTCCGCGCAGGCCTTGCATTTTCAGGTAGCCTTTTCTCCAGACGATGATGCCTGAGACGACGAAAACGAGCACGTATATGATCAGGGCGTATCTTGCCCTGATCTTGGTTCGCAGGCTCAATCCGACTCCGATCAGTGCATAAAGGGCAGCCAATCCGTAACATATAGCGACGGTCCTTTTGAGCGGAATACCTCGATCAATCATCTGGTCGTAGATGTGACCCCGGTCGGAGACAAACAAAGGCCGCCGGTTGAGCAGTCGCCGGGCCAATGCGACCGTCGTGTCAAGAATCGGCAGACCGAACACGACAACGGACGCCATCCACCATCTGACGGCCTTCTCGGCGAACAGAATCATCAATGCCGCCGCGAAGAACCCGAGCAACATGCTGCCGGCGTCGCCCATGAATATTTTGGCCGGGTGACGATTGAAAGGCAGAAAGCCGCATACCGCGCCGAGAAGCCCCAGGCACACAATGACACGGACGGAATCGCCGCCGACCCGGCTCGAGGCCCAGGTACCCAGGTGGATGGCCAACACGAGCAGAGCTGCGGTGATGATCACGGTGACGCCCGCACAAAGACCATCGAGGCCATCGAGCAGGTTCAGCGAGTTCGTCGCGCCGACAACAAAAACGATCACGATGGGGATGGCCAAAACGATCTCGACGTTCGGCGGAATATTCAGCCCGAGGTAAGCGTGGAGAAAACTGAGGCTCGGCCTGATACCCACGGCAATCAAAATCAGAGCGGCAGCGACTTGTCCGAGCATCTTTTGATACGGTTTCAGATCGAATATATCATCGACCAGGCCGACGAAGCAGGCTATCGCGCCGCCGGCTAAAACGCCGAAGAGCCAGGTAAAGGTCGAGGGCAACTGTTCCTCGCCGCGGAGATAATAGAGGCCGGCCAGGATCCCGGCGGTCAACCCGACGAGCATACCAATGCCGCCGAGATAAGCGACGGTGCCCTTGTGGGTCTTTACCCGGTCGTCCGGCCGGTCAACGATGCCGAGTTTCAGTGCAATCCTTTTGCACAGCGCCGTCGCGGCCAACGCCGAGACAAATGAAAAAACCAGCACGGGCCAAAATTGCAGCACCCAGTTCAGGGGCCTCTCAGGGCCTATGAGATTATCCAGCATAATCGGCATCCTCTATCCCAAAAATGTTCCGACAAAGGGATACTCAGCGATTTCGGTCAGTCTATCGGGCCTGACCGAGCATGTCCAGACGAATTGAGACGGAGTTGACTGTGAGCTTTCGGCCGGGTAAAATAATTAGTATGAGTCTTTTTTGCACACTGAAGCGCGGATGGGATATCCTTGTTTGCCTATCGGCATTGATGCTCATCTGGCCGATTCTGGCCGTGATCGCGATTGCCATAAGAATCGAAAGCAAGGGTCCGGCGATTTTCAAACAGCAAAGAGCGGGTAAGGATGGCAAACCATTCACTTTCTACAAATTTCGCACGATGCAGGTCGATGCCGACCCCTTCGGGCCGAGTCCAAAATCCGGCAAGGACCCGCGCCTGACAAGAATCGGAAGAATTCTGCGCGAGTATTCCCTTGACGAACTGCCGCAATTGGCTAACATATTACGCGGGGATATGAGCGTTGTCGGGCCTCGGCCGCTGTATCTTTCACAGGTGCCGGAGTGGAGCGAGCGGCAAAAAAAGCGGTTGCGGGTCAAGCCCGGCTTGACGGGCCTGGCACAAATATCAGGGCGAGCGGAATTGACTCGCGAAGAAAAACTCGACCTCGATGTCAAGTATGTGGAGGCGGCGGGTTTCTCAACGGACATGAAGATACTCTGGGCAACCATCGCCTGTGTCCTAAGGAGAAAAGGTGTGTACGAGAAGAGGTATTCGGAAGGCCAGTACACGCGAGGCGTGAAACTGTGAATGCCGGGCGGTCAACGACCCGG
Organism: Sedimentisphaerales bacterium; assembly: GCA_035529475.1. Classification (GTDB taxonomy): domain Bacteria; phylum Planctomycetota; class Phycisphaerae; order Sedimentisphaerales; family Anaerobacaceae. The sequence continues at coordinate 12,008 of DATKWR010000005.1, forward strand.
CGCGTGTCATTCTGAGCGCCAGCGAAGAATCTGGCTCGTGAATGCCAGGTTCGTCAAACACGCAGCCCAGATTCTTCACTGCGCTGCGCTCCGTTTAGAATGACAAGGAGAAACGAGAGCAGGATGAAATACCTGACAAGAATAGACCAGTTGGGCCGATTGAGCCAGGCCGAGAGAACCGAGCTGCAACGAGTGACCGACAGGTTTGCTTTTCGCAGCAATGACTATTACCTCTCGCTTATCGACTGGAATGATCCCGGCGATCCCATCCGCGCCATCATCGTGCCGGGATTGCAGGAGCTCGACGAATGGGGCCGGCTCGATCCCTCCGACGAAAAGACCTATAGCATCATGCCCGGGTTGGAGCACAAGTATCCTTCCACGGCACTTCTGTTGGTCAGCAACGTTTGTGACGGTATATGCCGGTATTGTTTCCGCAAGCGCGTTTTCATCGAGCCGCAGAGCGAATACGTGCGAAACCTGCCGGCCGCGATGGAGTACATACGGCAGCGTCGCGAGATAACCAACGTGCTTTTGACCGGCGGAGATCCGCTCTCGCTGAAGTCGTCCAAACTTGAAAATATTATCCGGGCGCTGCGAGAAATCGAACACGTACAAATAATTCGCATCGGGACAAAGACGCCGGCTTTCAACCCGGCCCGGATCATCGAGGATCCGGCGCTGCTCGATACGATCGACAGGTACAGCACCGAGCAAAAGAGAATATACGTGATGACCCACTTCGTCCATCCGCGAGAGCTGACCGAGTCGGCCGTCAGGGCCGTCGGCCTGCTGCAAAAAGCCGGTGCGATTGTCGCCAATCAATCGCCGCTTATCAAAGGGGTCAATGACGATCCTGAGGTTCTGGCCGAACTGCTCGCGAGATTATCTTTCATCGGTGCGGTTCCGTACTATATCTTCCAGTGCCGCCCGGCGCTGGGAAACAAGGCCTATACCATCCCGGTCGAGCAAGGGTACAACATCGTCGAGCAGGCAAAAGCCCTTGTTTCCGGCCTGGCAAAGCGCGTCCGGTTTGTCATGTCGCATTCGAGCGGCAAAGTCGAAATCATCGGCAAGACCAACGATTTCGTCTATGTCAAATACCACCGGGCAGCCAATGACGCCGACAGCGGACGATTCCTGGCGCTGGCAAGCAATCCAAATGCTTATTGGCTTGATGATTATGCGGAAATGATCTCGGATTATCCGGCGGACTTGGCCTACAGGGCCCACGGACCGCAATAGCGCTGTAAGCCCCGATTTCCCACGTGCCGGGAAATGCAAAAATCAAAGTGCAAAACGCGAAATTAAGGAAGTTGTGCCCGCTTGCGGGCACGCCGCCATTTTGATTTTCCTTTGCGGCCCAATAACGGTGTCAGGCAAATCGCCGCAATGACGGCTCCAATTCCACCGGCGGAAATAAGCATGTCCCGCACGCCGAACGCCCTGTCGAAAATCGCCGAAAACAGCTTCACAAACAACAGCAGCACCATCGGCGCGGCCGACAACGCCGCCAGACGGTTTATCCCGGTCTTTGGCAGCCGGGCGCCGAACCGGGAATGCCGTATATGCTGCACCCACAATATCGTAAGAGTGGCATAAGCAAACAGATGAAACATCCCACTTGTCACGGGCATTAAGTCGCCCAGATTCGCGCTTGTCACATTGGTCAGGCCGAAGATAACGATAGCAACCACTGAAAGCCCGGCGGGCCAAAACGTAAAGATCGAGAACAGAATCAGTCCTGTAAGCGTACCGGTCATATCCGCGAAGAAATCCCGAATGTCACAACTGCGTCCCGCCACGAAGCTTTGAGACCACTCGTCAAGGACCCCATACACCGCCAGTGCGGCCAAGATGCACCACGGTCCTATTCCGCGCCAATTTACTTTTTCCTCCCCACGGACGGAAAACCAGAGCAAATACACCAATATCAAATACGCAAGAAAATGAAGGCCTTTGTCGGAAACCTCGGCCTCACGAACCACCTTCGGAATCGGTATATGAGCAAATACAAAAAGCGTAGGCCAATAGAGGGCCAGCAGAACAATCGTTATCTTCCTCTGACGTGACAAAGCCATAGAAACAACCTCAAAGAATTTCCCCTTACCCGAGCCGGACGCTAACGATTTTGCGTCTCGCCCTCGGCGGTAAGAAACAGCAGCCAGTCGTCACCTCCTCGCGGGGCAGAGAAGTTTCGCCCCCCATCCGTCATTCCCGCAGAACGCCTGTCGGATGTATCCTGAGCGTTGATCCATGTCACTTTGTACCGCCCAGCCTTGAGAGAGATGTTGACGTTCCCTCCGTCAGGCAGGTACACCAGATAATACCTGCCCTCCTGCGAAAGACAGAATCCGTTGTCCACGACCTCTTGGCTGGGTCGCATTTGGTAAAAAGGAACCGTCTCGAAGAAGTCCCAGACCTTCCTGACGATATCATGCAGGGCCTGCTTTCTTTCGGACAGCGCCATGCTTCCGCTGAAACCCGTGGATGAATCGCCGTCCATATCCGCAAAGTTGACGGCCGCCGCCGACATCATCAGGACAAACGCCTTCTTGCGGATATCGACCTGCCGCTGAATTTTGTGATGGATATTGCCGGGCCAGAACACTTCTTGCGCATAGAGCGGTTTGGCACTGTGGTGATTCTTCAACAGGCCCTCGCTGACCTGGGCCAAATCCGTGCCCTTCCAGCCCTGAAGCGTGACAAAGCCGAGCCAATCCTCATCCCTGAACGGATCGTCTCCGGTTGGATTGTGAATCGAAACGATATGTCCAAAAACGTCCAGCTCTCGGATTTGCCGGCCGAGCCGATTGATGTCCGCCGCTTTCATGGCGTTTTGGAACGCAGGCGGCTTGAGCATCGGCTCGGGGCCCGCCACGTTGAAGAGTACATTCCAGTAGGGGCCCACGCGAGCCAGCGTGTACTTGAGGTACAGAATCTGCTCCTGGGGATCAGTGGGAAAATCAGAATTCTGCCCGAAGAAACCGGCAAAGGGATAGATCATAATGCGGCGTCTTGCCAGCTCGTCCATGATCCCTTCCATTTTGCGGTATTCGGCGGCGTTTAGAGGCCACAGGTCCGGCGTCTGCCAGCCGCGGCCCCGGTCCTTCGTGTCTCGATTCAGATAGTGGCTGGCCACGGAAAGCATGTTGTAACCCTGGCCCTGCGCCCAGTCCAGAAACGCCCTTCGGTTCTCGTCCCGCCAGTTTTCCGCAAAGAAGCGGTCGCCCACGTGAAAGCTGCGAACCAGGACGTGCTTGCCCCCTTTGCAGCCAAACCACATCGGATTCGCCTCATCGGCGCCAATCATCCCGCCAATATCCGACGGGACACATTCAAACGTCCCGCTGACTCGGCCCGAACCATCGGAAAAAAGGGCATCGTATTTCCACGTGCCAATCCGCTCGGGCATAAACCGAATCTTCCACGTCCCGTCGCCGTCGTAGAATCCCCAGAACTCCGTCTTGCGTCCGTCAGGACTCTGGTAAGTGACATTCAGGGTCACGTCCCGATACGGATCGCGATAGCTCTTCGGGTTCTTCACGGCGGCCTCAAAACGGTCCCACTGTCCTATTGCCGCAGTGCTGCCGCTTGTGGCCAGAGGATTCGGCCCGGCGATAGACGTTTCAATGACGCGGCCAACGCTATTTGTTCCCGACGATGCGGCGACTGCGATGCCGGCAAAGACGATCCCGTTTCTGTGATTCCACAGGACAATACTGCCTCCGGCGCCCCTTCCGCACGCCCACGCGCTGTCGGCCCCGGCAAAGAGGTCCCGATCCGTATTGACCCACGTCAAATATCCGTATGGACATTCCGAGAACTGCTCGGGCGACAGGCCGATGCGGCCATCGTTGGGACCGTTATAGTTGACGCGCATGCCGGTGGTCTGCTTGGATTCCAACTCCTCCACGAACCATTTCGGAACCAGCTCCACGCCATCCCAGCTTCCGCGCGCCAAGGCAAGCAGGCCGAGGCGGCCCATGTTCTCGAGGCTCAGTACAAAGCGAACACCGTCACTACTGCCGCTAAAACCGGCGTCCTTCTTGATGGCTGTGGACCAGCCCTCCATTCCTATGGCGTCGAAATAGGCAGTGCTCGCTACGTCGGCGTAGTCGTCGGCAAAATCCTTCTTTCCATACACCCTGGCCAGCGCGTTGCACAGATGCACAAGATTCCAATCGGAGTACGTCCACATTTGGCCGGGCTTGTAATCGGGATGATCGCCATAAGGGTAATCAAAGCCAGCGGACTGGGTTATCACGTGCCGCCACGTCGCCTCGGCGTCGTTGCCCTTCAATTCGGGCAGCCACGTGCTGACCTTCCGATCAAGCGACGGTATCCTGCCCTGCTTGATGGCCGCCCCGACGATCATCGCGTGCCACGTCTTGCGAAGCGACGCCATGTCGGTGGTTTTGTGAAAGTCGCCTTCGATATGCACGAGATGGCCATGACGCCACAAGGCCCAACGCGGCTTCTCTCTGGCGCCGCTGTATGGATGCTCGATAATATACTGATTGATCCGCTCGGCGACCGCTGGCTCAAGCCCAACCTGCTGAGGCGTTTTTCTTTGCTGATTCTCGATGCTCTTGCCGGCAGCAGGAAAATACAGACCGCCGCCGGCGTTCGTCCCCGATAGGTTTCCGAACGCCCCGCCCGACAAAAAGAGCATCCAAAAAAGCGTAATCCGCAGCACAGTCTTCATGGTTTGACAAGACTCCAGATAAGTCGGGCGATTCCACCCTCTGACACACCCACGCCGAAGCCACCACCGGCGGATCACACGAGAACACGCGGAAGTCCCGCCAGGGAGCCTCCAGGCCCAATACCTTCTTGCCACCATCATAAACGCCCCCACCCCAAGGGACAAGCTCGCATTTCAACAATCTGGAAAACCTCGTGACAAACAGGCTCGCATTTCATACTTTAAGGCTTGCAGACCGCGCATGGGCCAGTCTTGGCGCATCCGTTCGTGGATAGCTTTGTGGGAAGAACAGAAAGTTCAAACAGGGATACTGGGTTCTTGAAAGCGGTCCGTCCACCCAGCGACTTGAAACACAAATGAAGAGTTTGCTAAAGCAGAATTGATAAACGAATTCACCACAACGGGAATAGACATAGCTTTGTCAATTCAGATAATCGAAGAATGGGACCGGATTTTCGCCAAGAGCGCAGCCAAAGCCACCAGCAGGGAGCCATCGAAGGCTCGGGATGGTGCAAAGAACAGGTAGGCAGGGTGCGATGAATGGCACCAATTATGGCTTTACCGTCGCGACACTTGACAGACAACCTCGGATTTGATATAATATATATCAAACTAAATGAAGTAGAATACGGAATGCAGGAGACAGGACATAGAACACAGGAAACCAAGGAACCGGGGTAGCAGGCGGCGGGCAATCACGATAGCAGGGGATCAGGGAATTGGTGAACTGGCGGATTGGCTAATTGGCTGGGAAGGAAACGCTCCGTGCACTCGGCGACCTTCGTGTCTTGGTGTCTTTGTGGCTATGAGTCGGTTTTGAAAGAACAAAGCCAATTTCCGAACGCTCAAAATGAACGTAAGCTGTTTTACCAAAAGCGATTACGAGAATTCACCTCGTCAGGGGGCGCGGGAAAACAAAGCCAATTCTCTGGCGGCCATTCGCGTTTGTTCGTGTTCATTTGCCCTGGGCATGGCAAGGCCACGTGGTTATCTTCAAAAACAAAGCCAATCTTGAGCGCGGCGGCTGTTCATCAGCCGGATGTGCCAGGAAGGAAATTTAGGCTGGGAAATTCCTAATTCTGTGTATAATATAAGTGCATTAACGATAAAATACCGCCCCAAAACCGATTGTGGAGGATTGAAAAATGAAACGCTTAGCCATTCTTGCATTAGTTCTAACCTTTTTTGTCGTACCCTGCCATGGGCAGCGCCGTACTCGAGGCCCCCAGCGAAAGGTCGTCCAGCTCACCGATCCTAACCTGACCGGGGCCGTGAGTCTTGAGGAGGCGCTGGCCAGCCGTCGTAGTGTACGGCGGTTCACCAATCAATCGCTCAAGTGGGCGCAGATCGGCCAGTTGGCCTGGGCCGGCCAAGGCATCACCGATTCCCAAAGAGGTCTGCGAACCGCGCCTTCGGCCGGATCGATCTATCCCATCGAGTTACTTTTCGCTACGCAAGAGGGCTTGTTCGCCTATCAGCCCGCCGAACACAGCCTCGAGCAGGTCTCGGACCAGGATCTCCGCGTGGCCCTGGCCAGAGACGGCAAGGCGCAGGATTGGGCGGCCGAAGCCGCCTGCGACATCATTGTTGCCGGTTCTTTGAGAAAGCTCTCCGAGCAATTCAAAGACAAGGCGCGGAGCTACCTGCTGATGGAAGCCGGCCACGTCGCCCAGAATATCCAACTGCAGGCCGTCTGTTTGGGTTTGGGATCGGTGACGGTCGGCGAGTTTGATGCGCAGGGCGTCCGCAAGGTCTGTAGTTTGTCGAGAGGGCTGGAGCCCCTTTATGTTATCTGCGTGGGCTACCCGGCCGGACAAGGCGCACCGAATGCAGCCGCAGTCGGCGCGGCGGGGAAAAAAGCGGCGCTGATCATTGCCGGCCAGAATTATCACGATGCGGAGCTCTTCGAGACAAAACGCGTGCTTGACGCCGCCCAGGTTCAAACGTTTATCGCGGGTCCCCGCAGAGGGGTCATCAGAGGCGCGCTCGGCGGCGCCGCCGAGGCAACCGTCCTCTTGAGCCGATTGACGGTCAGTGACTACGACGCGATCATCTTCATCGGCGGCCCGGGGGCAGTCGAGTATTTCGGCAATCCCGCCGCGTTGAACATCGCGCGTGAGGCGGTGCGCACCGATAAGGTCCTTGGGGCCATCGGCATCGCCCCGTCCATCCTGGCCGGCGCGAACGTGCTCGCCGGCGTCCGGGCAACCAGCCTGTTATCCGAACAGCCAAGACTCATGCAGGCCGGCGCCATTTACACGGGCGCGCCGGTCGAGTGGGAAAGATTGATCATCACCGCCACGGGGCCGGAAGCCGCACCGCTGTTCGGCAAAGCCATCACAGATGCGCTGGCCGGAATGTAGCGCATCTGAAGAATCAGATGGGATCAACCTTGACGCGTCGCCGGCCGGATAGATGAGTCTGAGGCGTTACGTGGCGTCGGGAGAATGTCTGTAACGATTTGTGATCGGCAGCCGCCGGTCCTTGCCGAAGGCTTTGGGTGTGATCTTTATCCCCGGCGGTGAAAGCCTTCTCTTGTACTCGTTCCGATCGACCAGGCGAACCACCGCGTTGACCACGTCCTTCGGCAGGCCCCGCTCGGCGAGCTGCGCGACGGATCGGTCCTCTTCGACGTATCCTTTGAGGATTCTATCGAGCAGAACGTAGTCGGGCAACGAGTCGCTGTCCCTCTGATCGGGCCGCAGCTCGGCGCTGGGCGCTCGCGTGATCACGGCGCGCGGGATGATTTCGCGACCGGCCGTGTTGTTCACGTACTCGGCCAGTCGATACACGGTCGTTTTGAACACGTCCTTGATCACACCGAAGCCGCCCGCCGTGTCACCGTAAAGGGTCGTGTACCCGACCGCCGTTTCACTCTTGTTGCCGGTCGTCAGAACCAGCGAGCCGAACTGGTTGCTCAGCGACATCAGAATGCAGCCGCGAATCCTCGCCTGCAGATTCTCGTAGGCAATGCCCTCGTTGCTCCAGCCTTCGACCGTTTCCAGCGACCCGTCGAATTGTGAGAGGATTGGCCCAATCGGAACGGTATGAAACTCGACGCCCAGGTTCTTCGCAAGCTTCTCGGCGTCGCCGATCGTGTCGGGGCTGTTGAATTGCGACGGCATACTGACGCCGACGACGTTCTCAGCCCCTACCGCCGCAGCGGCAATCGCCGCGGTCAACGAAGAATCGATGCCGCCGCTCAGACCCAGAAGGACTTTCTTGAAACCGTTCTTGCGTGTGTAATCCCTCGTGCCAAGCACAAGGGCCTGATAGATTTCGTCGATGAGATCTCTCGGCTGCCCAGCGGCGGGCTGCATCGGCTTGATGCGCACGGCGCCGTCGTTCGCGCGAACGATATCTGCAATGACCAGGTCCTCGTCAAACGCCTTCGCTTTGGCCACAACGACGCCGTCCGAATCGGCAAACATGCTGCGACCGTCAAAAATCAGCTCATCCTGACCGCCCACAAGGTTACAGTATGCGACGGCACAGCCGAATTCCCGCGCACACCGGCCGATGGTCTGCTCTCTTGCTTTAATCTTGCCCGTATGAAACGGCGAAGCCGAGATATTCAGAATCATTTGTATTGGACCGATGGTCCCGAGAAAGTCATGAAGCCATCCGATATTCCAGATATCAAAGCAGATGGTTACGGCGACATCGAGGTCTTTGAGGCTGATTCGCAGGGGCTCGGCGCCGGGCTGGAAGTATCGCCGCTCGTCGAACACCCCGTAATTCGGCAGCAGCGACTTGCGGTAAATGCCGCTAATCCGGCCGCCCTGCAGCACGGCCGCCGAATTGTAGCACGTCAGGTTGTCGTCCTCGGCAAAGCCGACCACAACGGTCGTGTCAGGGCACTCGGCGGCGAGTTTCTCCACCGCCCGCCGGCAATCTTTGAGAAAATGATGCTTGTGGAGCAAATCTTCGGGCGGATAGCCACAGATAGCCAATTCCGGAAAGACCAGCAAGTCCACGTCGGCCCGGACCGCCTCGGCATAGAGTTGCCGCATCCGCCGGGCGTTGCCCGCCAGATCACCCACAACCGCATTGAATTGTCCCAATGCTACCCGCACCGTATGCAACTCCGGGGAAGAGCTTCCGAACAGGTCGCGATATACCGACGCCCAAAAAGAAACGGAGAGGGCGGGATTCGAACCCGCGGTACCCAAAGGGCACACCGGTTTTCGAAACCGGCTCGATCAGCCACTCCGACACCTCTCCAAGTCTTTGTTTCACAAACTCTTAGGCACACCAGCCTGGCAGCGGCCTCGTCGTGCCGCCCCGGCTCGGATTCCTCAGCAATGGGGCCGGGTCGTCTTTCGCTCGGCAAAAGGTGAATATCATGGCAGATAATCACCCCAAAAGCAAAAACATTTTGGCCCTTCACCTCTAAGCTACACCCAACGGGCCAATATTGCAAGAGGATTGGGGGCAAGTTGTACTGCTTCGGCTGCGATAAACAACAAGCCTTCCGGCGGTATATCGAGATCAGCGATTCGTGACTTGCGTCCACGTTCCACCTAAGGTGCCGGGATTCTTCCACCACCAGCCACCGGCAATCAGGTCCGGGTGGCCGTCGCTGTCCACATCTGCGCCTTGGACAAACACGGCGCGGTCCGGCGAATCCGCGATCGCATGCCGTTTCCATTTATCCAAAGACATCTCCTGGCGCCCTTGATTCAAGAGCACATCCACAAGCGGTGAATTGTGATTGTAGGGTTTCATGAGGATGTCCAGGGCTCCGTCCCCGTCCAGGTCGGCCACGATACCTTCATGGATACCCTGACCATGCGAGACCACGGTCTCTTGAAACGTTCCCTGGCCGTTGCCGTACCAGATATAGGTCTTGGCGTTGTCGCCGGCTCCGGGATTACCCATCTCACCGATGAAGATGTCCAAGTGGCCGTCGCCGTCCACATCGCGAATCTCGCAGGCATGGCCGTGGATGATGTGGCGCAGCGTATGAGGAATCCAGGTATCGCCATTCCACTGATACCATTTGGCATCCCCGTTCATGTCGGCCGGACTGAATACGACCTCCGGACGACCGCCCTTGACCAACTGCCCGGCGGCGCACTGGGTAAAAGCCATCTCCTCGTCAACAACGTTCTCCTCATAATTCATTCCGCCTTGATACTTGAACAAACGGCCGCCGCCAACGATGTCCAGCTGGCCATCCCCATCGAAATCTCCCACGGTCTGATCGTGATGTTTGTTCTTGTCGGAGTTCTTGATCGTGCGGCGTGTCCACGGCCTGGAGAAATCCGGATAGGGATTTTCCCACCACCCTAACAGCAGGCACGAGAATGAGAACCAAAGAAGTATATAGGGTGTCTAGTTTTGCTGCCGATGAGTCATTGTCTTGTGCCTCCCTTTCGTCGCATAAGGCTATGTTCAACTGCGAGGCTCGGCTGGGATATTGACCCATGCTTTTTGTGCCGCCGCCTCCTGCATGGCATTGAGGACCTGCTGATTGCGCAGTCCGTCGTAGAAGTCGGGAGTAATGGGCTGATCCTGCCGATGGCGGTGAGCAGGTCCCCAACCTCATGGATGAACGTATGTTCCCAGCCAATGATATGGCCCGGGGGCCACCACCTGTTGATATACGGATGGTCCGATTCGGTAGCTAAGATCGTGCGGAAGCCCTGCTCGCGTCCGGGCTCGCTACGCGTGTAGTATTGAATCTCATTGAGCGGTTCGAGATTGAATAACAGGCTGCCTTCGCTGCCGAACAATTCAAAGCGCAGGAAGTTCTTTCGCCCGGTGGCAAAACGCGTAGCCATCAATGACCCCAGGGCGCCATCGGTGATGCGCCGGGGCTGTAGGGGATGCTCATCGATCACGATGGGTTCGAAATCCCACGTTCCGGCTTGTCATATTGGGTCAACAGCACCATACCGGGCCATTGTACTTCCAGGCCGTGATGGAGGGTGTCGCTAAAGGTATAGAGCGTATTGGTCCCGAGCTCGATCCAATCTACCGGCACGGCAAAGCTGTCGTAGCTGAGATCGTGGTTACCGCCGACGTTGACCTTGCAATCGTGCGTCTGGCCCGCGCGGGTGGACCACCGTTTGGGCACTTGATAGGGCTTGTGCATCTTCACGGTCTTCTGCCGGGATAAGTGAATATCTTTGACCGTCGGTGTCATCGCGCACAGGCCGGTTTTATCTACGATGCGAGCCATCAAAGCCACGGGCCATTGCTGGGTGGGTACCCAGGTATTGTTCCAGGTTACTTTCCAGGGTCCCGCCGTGGCAAAGCAACATCTCGATATAGACTTCCACCTTGCATGCCTTGTGCAGATCTTCGATCGCAATCCGATTGACTGGATTGGGGAGATTAGCCTTGGCACGGTCATCAATGGCTTCCGGCCCGGTCACCCGCTGCCAACGAGATGCGTTGACCCATGGCCCGGCCCAGACGTATTCACGGGAAATGTCGCCGGATTCCGGTGCTGCAAGAACGGGCGCCCCCAACATGCAAAGTACGATCCATACCCAACGGTACCGCATAACTCACTTTCTACATCGCTTGTGGGTGCTGCTATTTCAATCTAACCCAAGAATTTTTCTGTTGCGTTTGAGATCCGTCTGACCGCCGGCGAAATCATCGAAAGCGACGTCTGTGGTTTCAATGATGTGCTCGGCGATGAACGGCGCGCCCTCTTTCGCCCCCTGCTCGGGGCTCTTGAGACAGCATTCCCATTCGAGGACGGCCCAGCCGGTGTAGCCCGCCTCCGCGAGCAGGGTAAAGACCCGCGTGAAATCGACTTGGCCGTCACCGAGCGAGCGGAAGCGGCCCGCACGTTTGGCCCATGATTGATATCCGCCGTACACGCCGACGCGACCGGATGATCTGAACTCCGCGTCCTTGACGTGGAACGATTTTATCCTGCTGCCGTACAGCCGGACGAAATCGAGATAGTCCAATTGCTGAAGCAGAAAATGGCTCGGGTCATAACACAGACACGCCGCCTCATGATCGGCGCAAACGTCGAGAAACATCTCGAAGGTCGCCCCGTCAAAAAGGTCTGAGCCCGGATGCAGCTCGAAGGAGATCGCGATACCGTTCTCCTTCGCCAGGTCCAGGACGGGTTTCCATCGTTTGACCAGTTCCTTGAAGGCTTCCTCAATTAATCCCGCGGGTCTTTGCGGCCACGGGTACATCATGTGCCAGGCAAAGCCGCCCGACAGGACGGGCACACTCTTGAGGCCCAGATTCGCCGAGGCGGCGACCGCCTTCTTCAATTCACCGGTTGCCCACTCGGCCCTCTGATTGCCTCTCAAGCCCGCTGGGTAGAAAGGCTGGAAAGCGATTTCATACGCGGGGCCAATAGCCAAAACCTGCCCCTGCAAATGCGCTGACAGCTCCGTGATTTCCAGTCCGATCTGCTTGAGCGTGCCCTTCAAGTCATCGCAATAGGTTTTGGATTCGGCGGCCTTGTCGAGGTCGATCACTCGACTATCCCACGTCGGAATCTGAACGCCCTTGTAGCCGAGATCAGCCACCCATTGGCCGATGTTCAAAAGATTGTTGTACGGTTTTTCGTCGCGCAGGAACTGGGCGAGAAAAATGCCCGGGCCTTTCATCATGCTCATAGCGGTCTCCCTTATTCTAAATGTGAGGCTTCTGCGAATGCAGGCGCCGGCTTTTCCATAATCTATTTCGGCACCTTCTTCCAGTCTTTAGCGAACTGGGCCAATCCTTCGGTCGTCAAAGGATGTTTATACATCTGGAAAAACAGGTCGGCATTCATGGTTGCGATGTCCACACCTGCCCGAAGGCAGGTGAGAATGTGGTTTTGTGTTTTGATGCTGCCGGCGATGATTTCCGAGTCGAAACCGTAATTGTTCCGGATGGTGACGGCATCTTCCACGAGAATGTCACTCTCATTGCCCACCGCATCGAGCCGGCTCAGAACAATACTGACGAAGCTCGCGCCCGCCTTCATCGCCAGGAAGCACTGCGTGGACGAGAAAATCATCGTCACATTCGTCATGATCTTCTTCTGCTCCTCGAGGAGGGGAACCGCCCGGAGACCCTCTACCGTCATGGGTATCTTGATGACCACGTTAGGAGCAATTGAGGCCAGGCCGACGGCTTCTTCAACGAGCTTCTCGGTCGTGTCAGAGACGGCCTCTACACTGACGGGGCCCTGCACAATCGAGCAGATTTCTTCAACAACCTCGCGGAACTTTCTTTTTGTCTTTGCGATATGGCTGGGATTTGTTGTGACGCCATCAATCAAGCCCGTATCGTATGCCTTACGTACAGCCTCGACATCCCCTGTGTCCAGGAATATTTTCATAGTTTTTCCTCTTCGTATATTAACTGCTCTGAACAATACGTTTGATCTCCTGCAAGGTCACCTGGATGTTCGGCTCATCTCCGAGTTCGCAGACCACAAGATCGGCCTCGGTGAAGTCCTCCTCTTTCGTATATCCGTTTGTGGTGACGATGCAATGCATGCCTGCGGCCTTTGCGGCCAGCAGGCCATTCCGGCTGTCTTCCACGACAACACATTCCGACGGCGCCAGGCCCAACCTGCGAGAAGCCAGATTGTATATCTCCGGGTCGGGCTTTTTCTTCGAGACCACATCGCCGGCGAGGATCGCAGCAAAACGGGCTTTGCGCTGTGGGCCCAGCAGCCTCTCAACAACGAGAGTGACGGCACGTTCATGGGAGGTGGAGCAGACAGCCAGCTCAATATTCGCCGCAATCGCCTCATCGACAAGCCTTGCCACACCGGGGCGTAAGGGTAGCTCGCCACTTTCTATGATCTGCACGAAGAAGTCTGTCTTGAGCTTGTGCAGCTCTTTGACAAGAGCGTCTTTGTCGGAGACGCCGCCGGGCCAGCCATAGCTGTCGAAATAGTGTCTCATGCGTTCCTTTCCGCCGGAGACTTCCAACAGCTTGCCGTACAATTCGACGTCCCAGTCCATTGGCAGGCCTTTTTTCGAGAAAGCTCTGTTGAAAGCAACCCTGTGTCCGTCTCGTTCGGTATCAGCCAGCACGCCGTCGCAGTCAAAAATGAGCGCCTTCATGACTGTTTTTGCTTTACTGCCGGCAGCCCTCACGGGTATCGCCGCCAGCACATCCTCTTTGAGTATTCGCCCATCCGGTCCGGAGCCGACGATCGTGCTTAGATCGATCCCATATTCTCGGGCAACCCGCCTGGCCGATGGCGATACGGAAACACCAGCCTTGCCATGCTGGGTGGCAGCCTCACCCGCAGCCTGGGGATGCCCGACCTCAGAGACGGTTCCCTCCGTCGCCTGCAACTGCTCAATGGTCTCGCCGGGTTCGCCAACGTAG
>DATKWR010000006.1:0-3865 GCA_035529475.1 Sedimentisphaerales bacterium
AGAAGCAGCCCTGATCCCCCGAGAATGCGCGCCGCTTGCTTGCTAAGAAACGTGTCGGCGGCCTTTTGTGCCTGCTCGAGGCGGACCGGCTCAGCCATGAGCGCCGAGTACGGAAACGCGCACGAGACGATCAACATTAGAACAAATGTCTGTACCCGAGTGGAAAAACGCATTGCAGAACCTCCGAACCTCATTTCGGCCTCTTTTTAGAAGCTATCCACTTCGTTAAGCCACAATGCCGGCAACGAACGACGATTCACGAGCGACGCATCTGCCCGGCCTGCTATGGCAGGGAAGATTCCACATTGGACCAGTCACTTTCGCGGCCGGCATCGCTGTAACCGACCGACCAGGAATGCAGTGCAGGTGTGGCGGCCGGATCGCTCGTCGAGAGATTGGCACGCAACCTGATTGTCCTTACATTGAGTTCGCTCAGATCCGTTCCGGTCAGGACATTCTCATAGCCGGGAATTGGATTCGAACCGGTCTCGGGCAAGACATCCACAGTCAGTTGTGTCCCCGGCGGTATCGTCGCGTCGAATGTCAGGATATCCCACGTGTCATTGGCGCGGATGCTAATCGGAGTCGAGATTACGCTGCCCGATGACGGACCGCTGGGGCCATAGGTGCGCAGATTGTCCCAGAATATCCCGGCCCAGAACCGTCCCCCTTTCTCCACCTCGACGCGAAGTTTCAAATCTTGCGGCCCGGTGAAACCCGAGACATCTAGCGTCACATCGTTGTGCACGTCCATGCTCTCGCCCGTCTCGTGATCGGACCAGACTTCGGTATTTCCGATGAGGACTTTTGATGCCAATTGACTCCCAAACACACTGCAATAATCGAGGACGAGAGTTTCAACACCAGTCCAGTCAACGCCTCTCTGCACGAAGTCGGCGAAGTCGCCCTTGTCGTAGAAAAAGTCTTCGCTGAAAAGTACCGCGGCCGACCAACTGCCGTCAGATGCCCAGAGCTCGGCTGGAACACCCCCCATGCCCAGGAAAAGCAGGATGGGATTGTTGCTGGCCGTCATCCACGCGGTCTCCAGTTCAAAGCTGGGGTTCCCGATGACATGAATCTGCGGACCGAGGCCTCCTCCACCGCCAGTTGGCAACGCCACGTCCCCGGTAGCCGTGGCCTCTGTCGCCGTCAGAACGTCCGTTCCGAAATCCGCCTGACTGGTCTGGCACCACGTCTTGAGCGGTCTGGCCTTGGCTCGGTACCAGTGCGTCTTCTGAGGGGCCGGTGCGGCGAACGTATGAGACTGGTCGATTGTCCAGCCGCTGTTGGCTACTACAGTGCCGAAGCCGGCATCCGTTGCGCACTCGACGTAGTAGAGAACATCCGCCAGGTCCGCAATCAACGACCAGGAATTCAACGTTCCGGAAGCGTACCACGAATCGTCTGTGACTTCGAGCGTCCATTCCCCGTGGACGTCCTTGCCACTCAGATCGGCGAGCACTCCTTCCGGGCGATATCGCCCCGTGAAGGGAGCGGTCCCTGCGGTAATCGGCGTCGGGGACTGATCGTCGAGTATAGTATCGGTGAAATTGTCCTGCGAGCCGCCGACGTCGGTGAACAGCTCGACTCGCGTGCCGTCCGGCGCAGCCAGATAGACGTCAAGCTCGGAGTCCCACTGGTGACTGATATCTACCTTGACATCCAAATCTTCAATCATACCCACATCGTCCACCACGAGTGTTTGCGTCATTGTCCCCTCGGCCGGGATCTGCTCGACAGCCGTTGATCCATATTCACGCGTCTCACCCAGATCGTCCCAGAAGACCACATCGTGGATGCCTCCGGGCACACTGGCCTCGCACTGGATAACCGGCGCAGGCAGCGGCTCTTTGCGCCCGACGGTTACGATCAGACACCACGATCCGAGCGTTCCGACGTCCTCTGGCTTATCATCCGAAACCTGAAGTGTCCAGGTCCCGCCAATGTCTTTTCCGATCAGGTCGGCGAGACTCCCCTCCGGACGATAGGACCCTGTAAAAGGACCCCGACCATCCTTGATCGATTGCGCCGCCTCATCGTCGAGAATCGTATCGCGGAAGTTGTCCGACTGGCCTCCGACATCGGTGAACAACTCCACCTGCGTGCCGTCCGGTGCGATCAGGAAGATGTCCAGGTCGGAATTCCAGACGTGCGTGATGTTGAGTCTGATGTCTAAATCACTGATTGCTCCGCCGTCACTAATGGTTATGGAGGATGTGATGGTGCCCTGGTCGGGAATGTTCTTGGGGGTATCCGATGAGCAATATTCGCTTGTCTCGCCGGGCAAGGCACCCAGCTCGATACCCTCCAACTGTGCAAGAACGGGATTGGCCGGGCAGAATAGAATCATCAGTGCGGCAACAAAAGCGCACCAGCCACCCGGCAAAAGCGTCTTTGGGACGATCCCGCTGTGGCAGGTTGGACCAATTCTCGCAAGTCCAAACATTCGCCGCTTTTGCGCTTGAAGAAACTGGATTGTCGTTTTCATCATATTTCTCCTTAAAAAGGACTCATTGATGTTGATGCTGCACGAAACGTGCGCTACACTCATACTGGACCCGTACTCGGACACTCGCATGAATTAAGATAGGATGAAACGCCCTAATCTCCTCTCGTTGCTGCTCGCCGACGAAGGCCACCAGCCCACATGACCGTGGCCGGCATCTGTGACCCATCAGTGGTTAGCAGCATTCTGCTACATTAGTCCGGGATTTCCGACCTAAACTCCACTGAAACACTCCCGAAAGCATTAAGTCTCATATCTGGCAGTCATCGTTTCTGCCCTTCACTAATAGAGAAGCGATTGAGAAGGGCAAAATGTTGATATCTTTTTTCTCATTTTCTGAAAAAAGTGAAGATTTTTTTCAAATGGGCGATTTTGGCCCAGAAATCAGGTTTCAGACACGGATTAACACTGCCATTTTAGCCACGAATGAACGCGAATGCTGGATGCCGGGTGCTCGATTCCCGGATGCTCTGATACCCTGATGCCCTGGTTACCTGATAACCGTGTTTGCTCCTTGCAGGATGGCGCAGCTTCGCTGCCCATTCGGCCGGCTTGCATTTGTTGGGCGGATGTAGTATGATTATCAGAAACAGAGAGGGCAGAAGCTTATGAACACGCGAGAAGGCTTTGCCCGCCGGACTTACCCGCGCTGCGGCTGGCGGGCGAGCGGCGGGTTTACGCTGATAGAGCTTTTGGTGGTGATCGCCATTATCGCCTTATTGCTGGCGATATTGATGCCGGCGTTGCAGCGCGTCAAGAAACAGGCCAACGCCGCGGCGTGCACCGCCAATCTGCATCAATGGGCCCTCGTGTTCGCTATGTACACCGATGAGAATGAGGGGCTGCTCATGGATGGGTATAGTGGCGGTATCAACGGCACATGGATCGGTGCGTTGCGGCCCTACTATCAGGAACCCAAAATCCGCGTCTGTCCAACGGCGACCAAGCCTATGACGCAAGGCGCTCGAGGCCCGTTCGCGGCGTGGGGCGTCTTTGGATCTGAACTTGCAGGCGACGATCCGGGGTGGTCCGGGCCGAAGGAGCAGGGCGACTACGGCAGCTACGGCATGAATGAGCTGGCGTATAACCCCCCGCCGGGTGAGTCCAGAGCGGCACATTGCTGGCGGACCGTCAACGTCAAAGGGGCGGCCGAAATTCCCCTGTTATTCGACAGCGTATGGTACGATGTGTATCCGTATGACGCGGACCAGCCTCCGGAGTACTCAGGCGATGTGGTAAAAACTGGAGGTAACGGTGAGATGAAGCGGGTGTGCATCAACCGGCACACGGGGTTCATAAACGGCCTTTTCATGGATTGGTCCGTCAGAAAGGTCGGGCTCAAAGAGCTCTGGACGCTCA
>DATKWR010000007.1:0-9992 GCA_035529475.1 Sedimentisphaerales bacterium
CCGTTAATTTACCGCGACGACTTCTTTGATCTCGGGGACTCTTTCTCGCAGGATCCGCTCGATGCCCATTTTCATCGTCATCGTCGCGCCGGGGCAGCCCTGGCAGGCGCCCTGCAGGCGGACCCTGACGGTGTTATCCTCATCAATGCCGATCAGCTCGACGTCGCCGCCGTGGCTTTGCAGCCCCCCGCGAATGGTTTCGATGGTATCCTTAACTCTTTCTTCCAGGCTCAGTTCGGTCTCGTCGTGGCTGCAGCCGCATGCGTCACACATAAGAAATCTCCAAAAAGTCTTTCAACCGCGGCATTATAGCAGATAAGCCGGCAAACCGGAAGAATTTCTGCTGAACGGGCTGTAAATTGCCGAAAATAATTGACGGAGGATGGGCGGTTCTTGTATAATATACGCGTATTTGTGTGAAAACACGCAAATACAACCCTGAGACGTCCCTTTTGGGATGGTTACGGGATTATGGCTGGGTTTGGAATCGTCGGATGATTCGGCCGTTTCTCGTTGCAGAAGCGGTTGCTTCCCCGAAGGCAGCCCGGAAGGCCATGATTGAGAGTCCTCGCGAAGCGGGGACCCGCCGGAATAGCAAATGGGTGCCTGTTTTGCCCTTCGGCAAGAGGCGACCCACGTAATGTTTATCAGGAAAGGAATAGAACAATGAAAGCCAAGTCCAGCGCGTCGGCTCATTCAGCCGGTCAATCCACCCACAAAGCAGGCGCCCAGATAATCGTCGATACGCTCATCGAACTGGGCGTGGACACAATGTTCGGCTACACCGGCGGCGTCGTGCTGCCTTTGTTCGACCGGTTGTACGATGCGCCGATAAACTTCATCATTCCGCGCCACGAACAAGGCGGATGCCACATGGCCGACGCCTACGCCCGCGCCAGCGGAAAGGTCGGCGTCGTGCTTGCAACCAGCGGTCCCGGGGCGTGCAACCTGGTGACCGGTCTGGCCACGGCGATGATGGACTCGGTGCCGCTGGTTGCCCTGACCGGCCAGGTCCGCACGGAGCTGATTGGAAACGATGCCTTCCAGGAGGCCGATACGACCGGCATTACGCGGCCCGTCACAAAGTATAACTGCATCGTCAAAGACGTCAACGACCTGGCGCGTACCGTCCGCGAAGCGTTCTACATCGCCTCGACAGGCCGGCCCGGTCCGGTTCTGATCGATTTGCCGGTTGACGTCCAGATCAATAAGTGCGCCGCCGACGGCCCGGTCGAGATGAGGCTGCCCGGCTATAAGATCCGGACCAAAGGGCACGCCAAACAGGTAACGATGGCCGCCAAAGCAATCAATAAATCCAAGCACCCGGTCCTCTACGTCGGCGGCGGGGTCATCATTGCCAACGCCGGCGAAGAGCTCAGAGCCCTGGCGGAAAAGGCCCATCTGCCCGTCACTATGACGTTGCTGGGATTGGGCAGCTACGACCAGAGAAAGCCTGAATCGCTCGATATGCTCGGGATGCACGGATCGGCCTACGCCAACTACGCGGTCCAGGAGTGCGATTTGCTGATCGCCGTAGGGGCCCGTTTCGACGATAGAGTGACCGGGAAGGTCGCGACTTTTGCGCCCAACGCGAAAATCATCCATATCGATGTCGATCCATGCAGCATATCGAAAAACGTTCGAGTCGATATTCCCGTCGTGGGCGATGCCAAAACCATCCTCGGCCAGTTGGCTCGGGAGGTCGAATACCAGGAAAGGAAAGCGTGGTTCGCCAAAATCGCCGAGTGGAAGAAGAAGTTGGCGTTTCGCTATGACCAGACGTCCTCGGCGATCAAACCTCAGTACGTCATCGAGGAGCTGTGCCGCCAGACGAACAACGAGGCCATTGTCACCACCGGCGTCGGGCAGAATCAGATGTGGGCCGCCCAGTTCTACAAGTTCATCAAGCCCAGGCAGTTTATCTCCTCCGGCGGCCTGGGCACGATGGGCTACGGTCTGCCCGCGGCTATCGGCGCCCAGATCGCCAAACCCGACGCCACGGTCATCGATATTGACGGCGACCACAGTTTCAATATGACGATGACCGAGCTGGCTACGGCGGTCGAGCATAATCTGCCGATCAACGTCTGCATCCTGAATAACGGATATATGGGCATGGTTCGGCAGTGGCAGGAGCTGTTCTACGGCAAGCGGTATTCCAAGAGCTATCTCAAGAATCCGGAGTATGAAGCCGTCGCGAAGGCCCTCGGCGCGGCCGGAATGACCGTCGATAAGAAAGCCGACGTGCCCAAGGCCATCGGAAGAATGCTCAAAGAGAAAGGACCCTGCGTCGTTGATTTCAGGGTCGAACGCGAAGAGAACGTCTGGCCCATGGTGCCGGCCGGCAAGAGCATCAACGAGATGGACGGACTGGACATACTGGAAAGCATGGCATAGACCAAAGGATACCAAGATGAAACATATCATAAGCGCATTGGTTGAGAACAGACCCGGAGTTCTCGCTCACGTCGCGGGGATGTTTGCCGCCCGCGCGTTCAATATCGACTCGCTGGTTGTCGGCCGGACCGAAGACCCGGACTTGAGCCGGATGACGATTGTCGTTGTCGGCGACGACAGGGTCGTCGAACAGGTCCGAAAGCAACTGGGCAGGATTATCCCCGTCGTTAAAGTCCAGGATTTCGTCGGCCAGCCGGTGGTCGCGCGCGACTTGATGCTCATCGCCATTTCCGCCCCGCCGGAGAAACGCCCGGAGATCCTTTCGCTGATTGAGATGTTCAAAGGCAAGGTCGTGGACATCGGCCAGAAGTTCGTCATGGTCGAAGTCAGCGGGCCTGAAGAGAAGATCGAGGCGTTCATCAACATGTGCAAGCCCTACGGCATCAAGAGCGTCGCCAGAACCGGAACCATCGCAATGCCCAGATATGCGAAGACCGATGCCGCCCCCGCGCGCAGCACTGAGACACAAGAGGATTAGAGAATCAGCCGTCGGTTGGCTGCCGCGACCGACCGGCGGCGATGCGAGCCTGCCTGCACATTCCGAGCTGACGCAACATCAGTCCGATCCGGATTGTTTCCGTATCTGCAGAGGCTCATGCGCGCAGGCCTGTCCTATATTCAGGAAGGCATCAATGTTGTTTGCGCCGTCCGAGGAAGGCCGCGAGGCGGTACAAAAGTCCGAAGCCGGCCCGGTCTTTGACAGCGTATCCCAAACGCAATTCACAACTTTTCCACAAAGCGCCTTTACGATGTGCAAAACGTGTGAAAAACTTTTTTTTTTCGTGCGCAAAGCCAATAGCGACAGCAACCTCCAACAAGTGGAAAAGAAATCCGCAAAACACCCTTGATTTACAGTACTGAAAACCGCATGATTTGCACAGTTTGAAGTTCGATGCCCGCCGGTTTTCGGCGTCGGGATCGGGTGGCAAAAAAGGGAGTGTATCGATGCAGAGCACAATCACGGATGGTAGTCTTGGTGCAACCGACACCCAGATCGGTGCCATTAACGAAGCGCTCGCCGAGAAAATAGGCCAGCAGAAATTTCGAATCTGGTTCAAGAATTCGACCGCGATGGCGCTTTGCGACGGGTACCTGAAAGTCAGCGTACCGAACTCCTTTATTGCAAGCTGGATTGAGAATCACTTCTCCAAAGAAATCAGGCAGGCGGTTCGGTCCGTCACCGGTTCGGACGCGAAGGTGACATTCACGGTGAATCCCGATCTTTCGGGCCATCAGAGGCGGACCCCGCTGGATTCTCGAAGCGCCGGCAAGACCGCCGGGCAGAGCCGGCAGACGCCGCAATTGCCTGCGGACCGGGCGAGGACAAAACCGCACGCGGACGGGCGTGATAAGCTCAAGTTCAGCCTGGATACGTTTGTCGTCGGCGCATCCAATGAGCTGGCTTACAACGCCGCCAAAGTCATTATCAACGAACAGCAGAGCCCTTTCAATCCACTGTTCGTCCACGGAGGTTACGGCGTCGGCAAGACGCACCTGCTCCAGGGGATATGCAATGCCATGCTCGAGAAGCGGCCGCTGACAAACTGGCTTTATCTGTCGGCGGAGGATTTCGCCAACCAGTTCGTGCTTGCCCTCAAGACCAAGAAACTTGAGACTTTCAGACGGCGGATGCGGCAGACGGACCTGCTCGTCATTGACGATATCCACTTCCTGGCGAGCAAGCCGTCGATTCAGGAAGAATTCC
Organism: Sedimentisphaerales bacterium; assembly: GCA_035529475.1. Lineage (GTDB taxonomy): Bacteria > Planctomycetota > Phycisphaerae > Sedimentisphaerales > Anaerobacaceae. Next base: position 4,163 of record DATKWR010000007.1, read on the forward strand.
TGCATACGTTCAGCACGATCGACCTGGCCGGCAAGCAGGTTGTCCTGGCCTCCGACGCGCATCCGAAGATGATAGGGCAACTATCCGAGAAACTTGTGAGCCGGTTCGTATCGGGAATGGTGGTCAAGATCAACACTCCCGATTTTCAGACACGGTGCCAGATATGCAGGCAGTACGTCCAGAATATCAAAACCCTGACCGCGCCGTTTCCTGAAAACGTCATCGAATATATCGCTGAAAATCTTCGCACGAGCGTGCGGGAGCTGGAAGGCGCCTTGCTGAAGGTGATCGCCTACTCAGCGCTGAAAGGCGAAAAAATCACCTCCGCCACGGCCAAGACGGTCCTGGCCGAGCACCTCGAGCGGTGTGACCCGATTATGCACGTCTCGGACATTGAATCGTCCGTGGCGAGTTATTTCGGCATCACGCCGGCGACGATGCGCTCGTCGAAGAAAGACAGAACCGTCGCGCTGGCCCGGCACTTCGGCATGTATCTGACCCGAAAGCACACGAAGATGTCGTCCTCGGAGATAGGCCGGGTGATGGGCAACAAGAATCACGCCACCGTTTTGTTAGCCTGCAAGAAGATCGACGATATGGTACATCGAGACGTGGAGGTTCGCTGGCAAAGCGACGCCGGCAACAGAATCTCGAAAGCCAAAACGGTCCTGACCCAGCTTGAAGAGAGCATCTCGCGTTGACTCGCGCATCGGCCGGCGGAAACGATCTATCTCGCTGCCCCGTCGATTGCCATTTTCATGGTTCGCACAGCCGGCAACTGCGGCATCTTCCGGTAAGCCACTTCAACAGCCCGCTCGGCCTCGGGGAGCCTGCCCGTACGATAATACACATAGCTCAGCAGGAACTGCAATTGGCCCGAGCCGCTTCGTGCGTACCACTGCTCGATGTCCGCGAGCCGGCGAGCCATCTTGTCCCGGCCGCCCAGCAGGGCTGTAAGGTCAACATCCACGCGCACGTATTCAGGGAAAGCCGCCAAGGCCCGCGAGAGGAACAGAGCGCTGCTCATGTATTCACCTGCGGCGAACAAGGCATGGCTCTTGCCCGCCAGGACTGCGAGATGGTCCGGCTTATAGACGGCCGCCAGCGAGAAAGAATCCGCCGCATGATAGTACCGGCCGGCTCGCAGATGTTCCTCGGCGGCCTTAATGTGCTCGTTGGACTTCGCGTCCGAAAGGGATTCGGGATTCGCGTGCGGCCCCATGACTCGCTTGGCTTCGGTGGCAATCTCGGCCCGCGACATCTGCCCCAACTCGTCTAAAGCAGACCTCATGTCTTGAGAATCTGTGCCGCCCGCCGGCCTGGAAGATTCCAAACCGCTATCTGCCTCGCTCCCCCCGGCCCGGCCCAGGTCATTGTAGCCAAAGCTGGGGGCAACCCTCTGAGGATTGTAGAGGCTCAACGCGCCGCCCGAGCCCGTTGCGCCGAGGCGAGTTGTGTCAATGGTGCCAGAGCTGTATGGCTGCAAGCCCAGACGGGCCGTTTCCGGCTTTGCGCCCGCTGCGGCGCCTCCGGCCAGGCCCGCGTCACCAGGCGCGCCCTGCAGACGGGCCTCGACCGATCTTGTCAGAACGTCGAGCTGCTGCCTGAGACGCTCAAAAGCATCCCGTTGGCCCCGCTCAAACGAATCCTGTGAAGACAAGCTCCCCTCGGCGGCGGAAGTATAGCCGGAACCCGCCTGCGCGCTCGGTGCATCACTTTTCGCCAAGTCGCCATAGTCTGCCGAAAGCAGTTTGTCACTACCTGTCTTGAACTCTTCTCTCGTGCCCGGCCAATCGGTGCTCTTCGCAACGCTGGAGCTATCCTGCAATGTGGGGAATCTCGAAGGCAGCAACTGAGTGGAGTCACGAACCCCAGAGTCGGTAGCAACAGATTGTTTCGAATCGGCGATCGGCGCAACCGGCATCTGCATCTGGGATTTCGCTCCGAGATTCTCGACGTGCGCCCCCTGGTTCGAGTATTGAAGCGGGCCCTCTGCCGCCGACAAGCGTTCGCGTCGCTCCGGACCCAAGCCCACTGACGAAAGTTGCGTTCCGCTTTCGGCCTGCACGTTTCGATTAAGCAACCGCTCAATCGCCGAAGTGTCACCTTCCCGGCGGATACCTGTTTGGCTCGGAGTCAATCGTCCGGCATCGCCCGGGCTCAGGGACACGTCCCGCGGAAACCCGCCTTCCGGCTCCAGGCGAGATTCCCGGAACGAATGATATTGCGGCTGGGGCCCCTGCACGTCCAAATCCATGGCGGGGGTGCCTCGGGTGAATGACATCGGTTCGGCGGGCGAAGCATCCAGTCCAAGCACGCCGGCCCCTGCGGAGCGCGTATCCTGCTGCATACGAGTGCTCATCATCGCACTTTCCGGCGAGACGACTTCGGACCGGCCCGGCCTGGTCGTCGTAACCGTTTCGGTCGCAGAGTAGTACGGCTGGGCGCCATATCCGGCAGGCCGCATTCCGATATCTTCCGGCCCGGCCGTATCTCTCAGGAAGGAGCTCAACGCCGATGAACCAAGCGGCGAGCTGAAACTCGTCGGCGACTGGTACGGCATGTTGCCGCGGAAGTGCATGCCGCGACGTACATTGCCCGTCATCAACAGATTGCCGCCGGTATCGAACGGATCAGGAGTGCTCACCAGACCGCTGCTGATGCTGCTTTGGGGCACCGTGCTCGGGCCAGAGCCGATTGGGTTTCTTATCCCAAGGTTCTCCATCGACCCACCTGCCGGCGGGCAGAGAACTGCGAGCAACACCGCTGTGAGCCTGAACAGCCAAGCCTTCATCGTACCCAATATCACAAAACTGGCTACTTTAGCTGATTGCCGTTTACCTAAATTACCTAAACATCCGGGCATTCCTTATACTTCGGCTTTTCGGCCCAACGAAGTTTAGTCGCTAATGTGTCCCACTGGCTCCGAAGCGGGTTATTCACAATCAGAAAATCGCTTTTCTGCCTCTTGACTCTGACCACGTCACTGATCGATAGCCTCAGCGAAACCTGGCCGTCGATGGAAACCGTCGTTCCCTCGTTGACCCTGACGCCGAGGACTTCGACCGTGCTGCCGGCGTCTATCACAATCGGCCTGAAGCTCAGCGAATGAGGGCAGATCGGCGTAATAACCATTGCCGCCATCTTGGGCGAGACGATAGGCCCGCCCGCCGAGAGATTATAGGCCGTTGAGCCGGTGGGCGTGGCAATGATCAACCCGTCGCTGACACAGCCGGCCAGCGGCTGGCCATCCACCAGTATTCTTAGCTCAACCGTTCTGAAGGGCGGGCCGGCAGTAATGAAAATGTCGTTGACCGCCACGGAGCAGAATCTCTCAACTCGGTCATCACTTTTTCCAGCGCTGAAAACTCTGCAATTGAGCATCATGCGCCGGTCTATGGGGATCGTGCCTTTGACCAAGACGGGGAAGAAATCCTTGAGCTCGCGGACGCTGAACTCGGCCAGAAAACCAAGTTTGCCAACATTCACACCGATCACCGGCACAGACACCTCGCTTACGCTCCTGGCCGTGCTGATAATGCTGCCGTCCCCGCCGAAGACAATGGCATAATCGCATCTTCTCAGGGACTCGGCCCGGGCAGTATCCTCGGTAACAGTACTGGAATCCGCCCTGTTCCTCGAAGGCCCAGCGACGCACCGGTTGTCGGCGGCGTTTATCAGGTCTTCAATCCCATAGCTGGCCAATATCTCAGCTTTGCCTTTGGCGAAACCGACGAATTCCTCGATAGCCTCTCTGACACCCTGCTTCTGAGGGTCTCCGAAAACCACCAATTTGGGGCGGGATTTCCTCTCTCGCATGGCCATCTACGCCTTCAACATCTCCCTGACGGTCTCTGCAATCTTGTTGGCATCTACACCGGCTTCGGCAAGTTGAGCGTCCCGCAGGTTATGTCCGATAAATCTCCGCGGAGCGCCAAGTACCCGTATAGCTTTGGCCGAACAACCTTCGACGGCAATCGACTCCAGTACAGCCGAGCCAAAACCGCACGCGACGCCGTGGTCCTCCACCATGACGATTGCTTTGCCCCGCTTTGCCATAGAGATAATCTTTCCGTCAACGGGAGCGGCAAAGCGGCCGTTGATCACATCCACGGCGAGCCGCTCCTCGGCGAGCCGCTCGGCCGCCTTCAACGCCTCCGTAAGGATGCAGCCGTAGCTTACAATTGCAGCAGCGGAGCCTCTTGCCTTCTTGACCGTCACGCTCCGGCCTAATTGGAAGGGCTTGGTGCAGGCGGCCCTGACGAACTCCTGCCCCGGAACGGCGTCTTTCGGATACCGTATCACGACCGGCTTATTCTCACTCAATGCAAATTCCAGGGCCAGCTTCATTTCAACGTCGTTGGCCGGGGCCGTCAATACCATGTTCGGCATCATCCGCAGAAAGCCTATGTCCATCAACCCGTGATGGGTCGGCCCATCCAAGCCAACAAACCCGGCCCTGTCGATGCAGAAAACAACGGGGAGATTCTGCAAGGCCACATCCTGAAAGATCTGGTCGAAGCTGCGCTGCAGGAAGGTCGAATAGATGCAGACTACGGGCTTGAGCCCGTCTTTGGCCAGGCCGGCCGCCACATCGACGGCGGCGCTCTCGGCAATCCCGACGTCGTAGAAACGGCCGGGAAACTTCTCGCGGAAATCGCCCAGACCCGTGCCGTCGCACATTGCCGAGGTTATCGCGACGATTTTTTCGTCCTTCTGGGCCAGCTCGGTGAGGTGCTTGCCGAATGCGGCGGTAAAACTGGGTCGGCTCGGCGCCGATTTGGTCTCGACGGTTTCTCCGTTGATTTTGAAGGGGCCGGTCGAATGGAATTCGGTCGGGCCCTGGTCCGCGGGGCGAAAACCTTTGCCCTTCTTGGTGTAAACGTGCAGAATCGCCGGGTGGTTCAGCTCGCCCAACGCCTCGAACAACTGCACCAGCGATCCGATGTCGTGGCCGTCAACGGGGCCGAAATAAGGAATATTCAAGCTCTCGAACATCTGACTGGCCGGCAGGGCCATTCGGATGCCTTTTTTGACCCGCTCGATCGTATCTTCAACGCTCTTACCGATGACCGGCATGTGCTCCAGGATGTTTTTCGTAGTCTTTCGCAGGCCCTCGTAGGTGTGGCTCAATCGCGCCTTGGAGAAGTACTTCGCCATCGCCCCGACCGTGGCGTCAATCGCCATGGAGTTGTCGTTGAGCACAATCAGAAGCTGTCTTTTGACCAGTCCGAGGTTGTTCAGGGCCTCAAAGGATGGCCCGTTGACGATGCTTGCATCGCCGATTATGGCAACGACCTTATTGCTCTCCTGGTCGGCTTGCGGCGCACGGCTTTTCAACTGTTCGCCCAGGGCCATGCCGATGGCCGTTGCGATTGAGGTTCCCGCGTGCCCGACGGCAAACTGGTCGTACTCACTTTCGGCCGGGTTGGGAAAACCGCTTATCCCACCAAGGTGACGAAGCAGGCCGAACTTATCCCGGCGCCCCGTCACGATTTTGTGCGTGTAGCACTGGTGCCCGACGTCCCACAACAGCTTGTCCTGCGTGAAATCGAATACGCCGTGCAGCGCCAGCGTCAATTCCACCACGCCCAGATTGCTGGCCAGGTGCCCGCCGGTCCTGCTCACCGAATCGAGGATGAACTGGCGTATCTCCTCCGCCAGGGCCTTCAGTTCGGGGACCGAAAGCCTCTTGAGATCGGCGGGACTGCTGATTTGCTCCAGAAACTTACTCATCAAAGACTCTTTCAACTTCTCACTACCGGTAAATTGGACCCAGCATGCAGGTGGTTACCGGTGAATTTTCGCCCATTTGCAAAAAACCTTAATT
>DATKWR010000008.1:0-6035 GCA_035529475.1 Sedimentisphaerales bacterium
TCGTTTCCTACCATGAGATTCCGCCCCCAGTCATCGTAAGGTATGTTATCGTCGTCCACCACGGCTACGATGTCGGCTCCCATATCGTGCGCCCAGAGCAGGCCGAAATTCCGCCGCTGTATGCAGTTCCACCCAATCGCGTCCGATAACTGCCTGTCGTACTTTTCCTGCTCTTCGGGGGACACGTAGGTGCCGCTCTCAAGGCGGTAGGGGGGCGTCTTCCTGTCGCCGATGACGACCAGCCGCCAATCGGTGAGCCTGTCGAAATGCTCGATGGCCTCGGTCACAGGATTGATGGTAGTGGTTACAATGACCTTCATTGTCCAGGGCTCCATAGTCGGGTGCGGGCCGCCGCCAAACAGGCGGCAATCCTGCACGGTGTTCCGGTTCCGGATTTTCTCATTGCGTTTTCCCTCTCCTGAGACGGCTGAGCGGGAGGAATCTTACCTTGAGTGCAATGCGAAGATAGGCGAACGTCTCGATGAACACGCTGGCGGAGGTCCCCTCGGTGCGGGCCCGCCACGTGCATGGGATTTCAGCCACCCTCGCCCCGCAGCGCAGCGGTTTTAAGAGGCACTCAAGAAGAAAGGGGTGCTTCAATTCCTCCCAGCGCATCCCCTCCAATAGCGACTTACGGTACAGCCGGTATGCGAACGTCAGATCGGTCACCGTCGTATGGTAAAAAATGCGGAAGATCCTCTGAAAAAGGTAATTGAGGGCCAGCTTCATTCTGCTGTACCCCTCGAAACCGCCTCCTTCGATCCAGCGGCTGCCGGCCACAATGTCCCAGCGGCCCTCTTTGATCTTCTCAACAAAAGCCGGGATCAGCGCAGGGTCCGTTTCAAGGTCGCTGGCCATCAGCATGACGTGCTCACCCGAGGCAATATCGAATGCTTCCTGCATGGCGCCGCCCAGGAAGGGCAATCTCTGCCTATGCACCCGGACCTGGGCGGCGTGCTCCTTTTGGATTGTGTCAATGACCGCCAGACTTGCCGAGGTTGTCCTTTCGGCGGTAATGATCAAGACTTCGTGCAGCTCATCCGGGGCAAGCTCAAATATCGTATCGACGGTCTGCTTGAGCGAATACGTTTCGTTCAGTACGGGCAGCACAAAGCTGATGCGCAAGGATTTATTCATCGGGTTGTCCGTTCCCGTGACCATCGATACACGCTCCTGCGAACATCATCCGCGCGACAAACCGTGGCCTTCGTTCGGCGTATCGCCGGGATGCTCAGGGCCTGAAGTAAACCCTGAGGCCGTTCTCATATACTTCTCTTCGCCAATCCGCTTGGGCGAGCGCCTCCAGAGGCTCTTCAAGATGAGCGAAATACGCCGGCTCGACACCGACAATTACGGCCGAAGGGGGCGACTTTCGCACCAGCTCCGGGAGCATTTTCGGTCCGGCCGTGTGCGTGATGCGCCGCTGTTCTTCCGTCATCAGACCGTTTATCCTGTAGGCAAACACACCGGCAGAGAATTCCGTATAAATCTCGCAGCCGCCTTCGAGGGCAAAGAGCGGGGCGGTGGTCAGGATGAGCTTTGGCTCTTTTGTTCTCTTTGCGATGTCTGTCGCTATTCTGTGGACTTGCATCGGAACCCACGTTCCCGGCTTGAAAACGGCGGGAATTCGTGCGGTGACGTTTGGCCCGGCGCCGAAGGCCACCAGCGCGGCCAGACCCATCAACGCAGCACCTGCCTTGGCCGGGCCCGCGCCCGTTTTCTTATTCGAGAGCTGCGCCAGGAACGCCAGCGGATAGGCAAAGCCAAGTATCAGAAAAGGAACAGGCGGCGCGAGGTATTGCCGCCAGATTGTGGGCAAGCTCACGGCGATGGCAAGAAACACCGCAGCCAGGACGCCCGCGAGCAGGGCACTTCGGCCATTCGATACCTTCAATTTGCCGCCAAGCAAAACAAGGGCAACGACCAGATAGGCGGCGATGATGAAAAGGACCAGATATCCCGGCAGCGTGAAATACGTAAGGGTAAGGCTCAGCTTGTCATGGACAATACCGATCCCGCGCAGCCATTCGCTATTGAGCACGTGTATCCTGAATAGATTGACAAAGAATGCATCGGGCGCACGGGCTGCGATAAGGACGGGATACACCGACACAACGGCAGTGGCAAGGAGAAACGGGAGGATTCTTCTGAGGCGCTCTTTGACGCCCCTGGCGGGCAGACTCAGAAGCGCCGCCAGGAACAGCAAGTGCGCCGCGGCAGTGGTCATGCGCATAAAAGTGGCCAGGGTGAGCAGAGCGCCGATGAGGGCGACTCGCCCGAAGTCGGCCTTCCGGTCCGCGTCGATTCGGGTGAAAAGCACAAAGGCCAGCGCCACGCAGAGGACCACGACATCATTGTTCCAGGCGTAGCCGTTGGCATAGTCCACCGCCGGGTTGTACGCGTACAGGACGGCCGCACAAAGGCCAAGTGACGCCCCGCAAATCCGGAGCTTCCCAAAGGCCCGAATATAGACGGCCACAAGGCACAGCATCACCAGCACATCGGCCAGGACGGAAACAAACCGCCCGACGAGCAGATAGCGTGTCGTATTCAGCGTTTTGAACAGGACGGCGTAGAGCATCGGATGGTAGGGCAGTTGAGAAGGATAGGAAAAATCCCGGTAAATCATTTTGCCCTGGGCCAGAAGGACGCCGCCGGTGCAGTACATGTGCTCATCCCGGCCCACCGGTTTGGTCATGCTGTTGGCCAGGATGGCGAGCGAGAGAACGACGAGTATCACAACCACAATGATCGTAACGGTTTTGGCCGACATCACTCAACTCGATTGAAATTCATGTTCGGGGGCATTCTACCATTCGGCCAGCTCTCCGAGAAGCTCTTCGACCAGATCTTTCATAGTGACGATGCCAACGGGTTTTTCCCGTCCGCGGCCGCCTTTCGTGACCAAAAGGATTCTTTGTCTTTCCTTCTGCATGATGTTCATGGCATCGGTTACCGTCGTGTCCGCGTCCAGCCGGCGGATGGGCTTGAGGAAACCGTGCAAATCGGCAAACTCTTCCCGCGAACCCAGCGCTTCATAGATGTTGACATAGCCGATGATGTTGCCCGACGGGTCCTCGACGACCGGCAGCCGCGTATAGGGGCACTTGCCCAGCTTGGCCAGCAAGGCGGCGCGGTCGGAATCGACGCGGGCCGTTTCGACGTTGGGCAGGGGGGTCATCACGGACCTGACGTGCACGTGGGAGATGGTGACCAGGCGGTTGATGATATCGCTCTGGACGGGACTCAGAATGCCTTCCTCGTGCGTGTCCTGAAGGATGGCGTGGACTTTATGCCGCTGGGCGGAGGTGATGACCGTCCTGGAAGAAGCGGCCAGCCCCGCCAGCCGGGTGAACGCAGACAAGATGAGTCTGAGCAGCGGGATGATCCCGCACCAGCTCAGGGCCTTGTGAAACGCATACAGCAGCGGCGAGAGGTACGGCATCAGCACGTCCGCGCGGTAGAAGAATATGTTCTTGGGGACCAGTTCGGAGAACACAAACAGGACCGGGACGGTCAGCAGGGTGGCAAAGAATTCGGCGGTGTGTTCGTGCTCGGCGCCCACCGTGCCCAAAAACGTGGAGGTGACAACGCTCGTGGCCACGTAATGGGCGAGGTTCGTGCCGATCAGCAGGGAAAGCAACAGGCCGGGGCTGTCGTGCAGACATCGGCCAAGGATCACAAACAGCAAGCGCTTCTTTTCGACGCCCAGTCGAAGGCGAAGCCGGCTGAGTTGGTACAGACCGGTCTCGGAGCCGGCAAACAGGCCGGCCAGCACGACAAAAAACGCAACCGTCAGTACCGGGATTATGCTATGGACCATTGCTCTGGAACGGCTCCAGGGTCAGTATGAGGGTTTCTATTCGATGCTTGCGCACTGTTTCGACGGTGAACTTCAGATTCTTCAAGCCGGCCGCGTCGCCCGGTTTGGGTACCTTGCCGAGCAGGGCGGTGACCAGCCCGCCGATGGTGACCTGGTGCGTCTCGGCCAGATCGATGCCGAACACGTCAGCCCAATCGTGAATGGCCAGGTTGCCCGCCAGCCGATACTCGAAGGGCCCCGTCTGCTCGATGGGTTTGATTTGGCTGACGGGTCCGATCTGGCCGACCAGCTCCTCGGCGATGTCCTCAAGGCAGACCGACCCGGCAATGCCGCCGTATTCATCGACCACGATGGCCGTGTCCGTCCGGCTCCTTCTGAAGAACTCCAGGAGCGATTCGACCGTCTTCTGCTCCGGAACGAAATGGACCTCCTGAACAATCTTGTCCAGCGGGGCGTCGGCTCTGAGCAGGATCTGGCGCAGGTGGACGAGTCCGATGACGTTGTCGATCATCTTGACATAGACGGGCAGTTTCGTCAGACGGTGCTTCTCCATTCTCTCGCGGGCCACTTTGCTTGAATCCGTCACAGCGCAGGCGACCATATCCACTCGCGGCCGCATCACGTGCCTGACTTTCAGGAGGCCCAGCTCGATGACCTCCGCCAGAAGCCTGTCTTCATCGGCGGTAATCAGTCCCTGCTTTCGGATCGCGCTGATCAGGGACCTGAATTCACCCACGGTGATTGCCTTGGGGTGCCTGACCGGGCCCAGCAACAGCCGCAGCGCCGGCTCTAAAATGAGAGCCTTGAACACGAATTCAAGCGGCGCGAAAACCTGAAAGCATAGAAAGGCCGGCAGGGCGGCGGCAACGCAGAATCTTTTTGAGTTGGCATAAGCCAGGGATTTCGGCAGGATTTCCCCGAAGAGCAAAACACTCATAAAGCTCAGCAGCGCCGTAAACGCAGCAGCCAGACTGCCATAGCCTTTGAGCCGGATTATCAGGACGCTGGAGACGGCATAAAAAAGAACGTTTACCGTCATATTCCCCAGGAGAAAACAATTGACTAATTGCCGCCGTTTACCCATGAGCCTTGCGACCAGTTTCTGAAGTCTGTGCTCGGATTTCTCCAGCAGCCGTATTTGCCTGGGCGATAGATTGAGAAAGGCGGTCTCCGATCCTGAAAAAAAGGCCGAGCCGACGAGCAAAAAGAGCATCAGAATGATCTTTGAAATTTGAGCCGCCATCAGCAATTACCCGGTCATGGCAGGGTGGGGCAGGATTATCCTGAAACGGCTACCCTGACCGGGTGTGGATTCTACCGAAATGCGGCCTCCGTGTCCATCGACGATCATCTTGCAGAAGGCCAGGCCGAGGCCGACTCCGGAGCGCTCGGTCGGATCTTTTTCCGTTTTGGTGGTGAAAAACGCCTCGAAGATGCTGTTCAGAACCGCCCGGTCGATTCCCTCACCCGTGTCGGAAACGATGATTTCGACCGCGTCGGTCTTTTGGGTCGCCTGGATGCTCAGGATTCCGCCGCGGGGCAGCATCGCATCGCGGGCGTTGAGGATCAGGTTCATCAGGACCTGTTGAATCTGGACGGGCACCCCCCAAACGGTCAGGCCGTCGGGAATCCGGACATCCACCGAGATTCCGTCCTTGCTGAAATCCCGGCAAAGACACGTAAATATCTCCTCGACCGGATCGCGTAGCCGGAAAGTTTTCTTTTCCTGCGTTTTTCCGTCGGCCAGAGCGAGCATGCTCTGCATCACTTTCGAGGCACGCTCGCAACCCGCCGCGGCCTTTTGAAGGGCCTTTTCGGCGAGGGCCGCGTCGTCCGGGTGGCTCAGAGCGAGAGTCGCATAGCTTCTCAGGGGCGTGAGCAGATTGTTGATTTCGTGGGCGATCATGTGACTGACCGTACCTACGTTGGCCATGTGCTGGAGGCCGGCGAGCTGGGACCTGAGGGCCTCGTTCCGGCTGTCCTGGGCGGCCAGGCGTCGGTGCAGTGAAAGGCGTTTTCCCGTAATACTTGCCAATTGTCGGCTCCTGCTATAAAATCAGCTTCTACTGAGATATATATCGACGTGCAGCGTGTTTTTTCTTGAACGGCGGCATACATAAGGCAACGAACGGTCCATGGACGAGCAAAGGATTCTGCAGGAGCTCTTGGCACTGTTGGAAGCAAACGGCGTTAGCGTTCGCAACGAGCCGCT
>DATKWR010000009.1:0-7716 GCA_035529475.1 Sedimentisphaerales bacterium
ACGAGGATCTCGCATATGCAGGCATATCGCAGGGACTGGTTCGAATTTCGATCGGCTACACAGGAACCGTCCAGCAGCGATGGAACCAGTTCGAAAATGCAATGAAAGCAGTAGAGTTGATCTAAAAGCACGAGCGCACAATCTCTCCGATCAGGGGTTGTCTCTTCGCTAAACCACTGCTGCCTTTCAGTTTTCCTTGGATTTTCAGCATTCAAAATAAAAAAGGGTATTTCCTGAGTTCCGAATTGGGACACCCAGCTTAGAACAGCAGGTTGTATATTTGACGTTGTTCATCGTCCATTTGTAGCAGAATCCGGTGCAATTGTGGGTCTGTCGGGAGTTTGAAGCTCATCTCGTACATAGTTTGTGTCAGTTCAGCAACTCGTTTGGGACTGATGGGAATATCAGCCTTTTTCAGACGGCGTTCCAGCTCCTTGTAGATTGTATAAGCGACAAAAGCCACGAGGATGTGTGCTTCGATCCGCTTTCGTCGTCGATGATACATCGGGCGGATTCGCAGATCGGTCTTCGAGATACGGAAGGCTTTCTCAATATGCCATAGTTGACCATAGTTTTCGATTACCGTATCGGCAGGCAAATCGGTATTAGTCAGGTAGCCTTTCAGACCGTCCCAGAGGATGGACTGGCTGACCTTTTCCTGGTCGATCTCCACTTTCACCTTACCAGTCAGTTTGAGGAACTTGTTGTATCCGCGGTTGTTGAGGTGTTCTTTGCCCAATTGGCCGCAAGCTACTCGCTTTTCGAGTCTTCGCAGGCCTCGTTGGCGGTTGTACTTGTCCTTCTTTGCTCGCTTATCGGAGTATGCAACGATTAACCGATGTCCATTGCTTCGTTCAATGACGACAGATTGTCCGTTCAATAAGCCGTTACATCGACGAAGAATCTCTTGCTGCATAGCTGCCGTTTCGTTGAGAATCCGGGCTGCGACAATGAACGGATATCTCCCACGATCAAGTGCATCAAGATTATTTTGGCTTAGCATGGCTGCGTCGGCAACAACAACCGGCTTACAAAAGCTGCTTAGTTTGCGGTCTCGTTTTTTAGGATGATACAGGAAAAGTCCGTCCACACATCAAAATCTAAGGCAACATCCTTGTATTTTTATGAGGCCCGGAACCAAATCATGCCTCCGCCCTACCACATCTGATCGCATATTAGATTTTCAAAGAGCAACAACCCTAAAATTCATCGATTTTAAACGGTCCTACGATCGCTTAACAAGTACAACTACTACAGCTTATACCACGACAAAAAGGTAGAACTTACTGGGAGTAAGTATCAATAAATCTTGAATTTTATTTGGTTCCAGATTCATCAACCGGTTTATGCCAGAAAAGTTTGAAGTAGGCTTTATCAATGGCATAGACATCAATAATATTGCTATTGAGATCAAAGGAATCCGATAATACACCATACCGTTTCATTTCGCGCACATATTCGCGGCGCGGTTTAAATCCCGGCATATCAAATCGTTTGATCTCGTTCAACCTAACCTGGGCAGCACGTAAATGATCGAGGATATTCTGATAGTCGGGATCATCAGTCGATGCGAAAATCACCGGATGGATGACAGGCTTAGGCGACTTGCTACGATCTTCGGTAATCAGTTTGGTTGACTGGGGCAAGCCTTCAGCATAACCGCCCACATTGCGATCAAGCGGCGCCATCAGGATCAGTGACTTTTCCGGTTGGGTAAGATCAAAGACTGTATGTCGTGAGAATCGACTGGTCGGTCTTTGCCAACCTTCCAGATCGCCATATTCATCCACCGGGATCTGGTCGGTAACAAAACGCGGCAGCATTTTACCATGACAGGAACCGCACCGACTGTTGATAGTTTTGCTTACTACCGGTGTGGTCGGCCATGTATCGGCCATTTCCCGAATGGGTTGATTGCTGCGCCACCACCCGCCGATCTGGCCGGTCCCATAGGCGGCATAAGTGCCGGCATATTGTGCTGATGTATCTATCCACAGCCGAATCATAGTTTTTTCATGGTCACTGAGATTGACACTATGATGACTCGGCTCGATCTTATCCATAAGTGGTGAAGCGTAACTGTACATCGTATAGGGTGTATCGTTGCCGATTGGCCGGCCTCCAACATTTTTGATACCCTCCCATCGATATCCGGCGCCGTCGATTATCTGATGGTGCAGCAACAGGTTGTAATATGCGAGGGAATAAGTCGTTGACCGGTGACCGGTTAAAACAATTCCGCCATCGCGTTTACCGGCGTTATGACAGGACACACAATGCCTATCGAGTATAGGCTGAATGTCGCGGGGAAAATCAAAAATTTCCGGCACCCCTTTGACTGGTTCTATCCGTTGTGGCTTAAAGAGTAATGCCTTTGGCCTTTGTCCCGGGGACGGAGATTGGGTTCGGTTTTCGTGGCAGCCGATACAGCCTCTCTGCTCGCCAGGCCGTAATGTTACAAAGCTGCGCATTTGTTTTACCGAACGGTCATGCTCATCGAGCAATGCCAGATAAATACTGCGTACCGCCGGGACTTCAAAATAGGCCGAGCCATCTTCGGCCACCGGTACTGTTCCCAGAATACGTTTAAGAGTCCACGTGCCGCCGTGAGCAATGGGTGTTGAACCACCGCCGTGATAGTTGACAGGTTTTGGCAGTTGCTCCATAACCAGGATCTTCTTTATACTCCCTCGTTTGACATTCTGCATCTTCCGACCTTCGTAAACATCTTTAACATATAACGTACCTGAATCCTTGGACATATCCACCTGTGAGAAAACAGAACGCTCAGACTCCCGGGGCTGTAATAACCGTGGCTCATGAACCATCTGCCCTCCGGAATACAGCTCCATGGTTTTTCCCGAATCATCCATTAGAAGGATCTTATTGTTATGAGCTACCAGAAATGCCTTTGGCGTTACCGGGAACGGGTCTCGATATCCCCACTTATCTTTTGGTGAGATCTGCTTTAATTGTTTGGTTGAATCTGGCCCGTTAGATTCCGATACAACCATGACCTTACCGGTATGTTCATGAGATCCGTGATACCCTGAATCAATAAACACGACCTGGCGGTTTTCCTTAATGGGTTTGGCATCGATAAACACCCCCCCTGGGGTTTGATTGCCATAATAGACCTGCTGATTGGTTCCGTCAGGATTCATCGTCCACAAGTGATGAAACGATATGGCGTCACGGTTGACATATTCCCATCGTGTATAAAGAATGCGTCCGTCTGGCAGGACACTCGGTGTATTTTCGGTAACCGCGCCAGACGATAGCATTTGAATGTCGCTGCCGTCAATGTTACATCGAAAAAGAACTGCGACCGGTGCGATCCAGCACACTACATAGCGCTTGCAGCGCGACGAACAAAACACGATCCCGCCATCCGGCAGATAACAGGGCTCAATATCATCCCAGTTGCCGCTGGTAATCTGCCGAAGGTCGCTACCGTCAATATTGATCTCGTATAGATTGTAGTGGTGGGTTCCTTCCTTGCGATATGAAAACAATATCCGCTTGGCATCATAGCTTACCTGCGGGTCGCGAATACCTCCGCCCTGATCTTCCAACAGCACCGTAAGTTTACCCGATTCCGGGTTCAGCCGGCACAGTCGGGCCCCATCGGCGCCATGCAGCCATTCATTTTCATCGGTACAGGCATAACCAAAGTCCGCGTAGTAATGACGCTGGGGGTCACGCCCAGGATACCGTTCGGCAAAGACAATTTCCGGCAGGTTTTTAATACCAAAGCGGATCAAGAGATCTTTTCTTAGTGATGCTTGCTGTTTTCTACGAATAACTTCCAATTGGGTGATTATCTCAGTCCGTTTGTTATAATGAGCCTGGATTTCAGCTTCATCTAGCGGCCTGTTCCATATTGCCAAATCATCCAGATAACCATGAAATTGATTCCCAGTCAAGGCGCCAATAGTGACCATATCCGAATATTGACCGATTGTGCCATCAAATGTTGCTGTACCTGTTAGTTTACCATTGAGATAGACGCGAATCTGGCTATTGTCAGGGTCATTTTCATTCCGCGCTGCGACCGCTGCTATGTGGTGCCAGCGCCCGGTAGCAACCATGCCACCCTCTGCGAATTTGTATTTGCCATTGCTTTGTCCGTGGTACAAACTAAGCAGTCCATTATGAATACCTGCATGATAGGCGTATTGTGGTGGTACCGTCCAGTTAAGTACCAGTCGGTTCCATCCGCCAACCTGCGTAGGATATATCCACATTTCAATCGTATAGGTGGCTCCAAGCTTAAGATCCTCGGATAGGGGGGTGGTAAGATATTGGATATCTGTGGAATTAACCCCCAGTGCAATAGCTCCCCCGGAGGTTGCCGGCAATTGATCAGCCGCAATATATCGTGCATTTGCGCCCACGGCGGTTAGATTATCGTTAACCGAACCGGCCAGATCGTGGCAATTGCCATCAAAACCCCAAAAGGCAACGAGTCCATTCCCAACCGGCTTCTCACCCGCGACCAGATTACCCACCCAAAGCATAATGGCGACTATAACCAATAATTGTATTCGATATATATTTCTGCCCACAAAAAAACCTCACTGCTCATTTCAAATGAACATCAAACCAGTCTGCAATATATTTCATCTCATTGGTCCACATGTCTTCCCAGGTATGTCCTTTTCCTTTAGCCACAACCAGCCTGGCCGCAACGCCTTTATCTTTAAGTTTATCAATCATATCTGACGCCTGGAACATCGGCACCAGTGAATCTTTGTCGCCATGAACTATCAATGTCGGCGAATCATCCGCCGTTACATGAGTGATCGGCGAATACTCAACCAGAAGATCATGAATCCGTTTCTCATCGGTAATGGGAACATAAACCTTGTCTCCAGGATCAAAATCGCAAAATTTATATGCCGCAAGATGGTTGTTTCTGGTTGCCACAGGGATTACGTTCTCACCGCTGTCATTAAAACGGTACAGGTTACTTGCCGGGAAGAAACAGCCTATCGCCTGCAGCCGGGTCGATTCACGCTCAACCGGATCGTCCACCTTCGGATCACCCGCCATGGCAGTTGCCCCCATCATCAATGAAATAACCCCGCCGGCCGATAATCCTGACATCCCGATCCTCTCCGGATCGATCTTGTAAGTCCTGGCATTATGGCGAATAAATCGGATCGCCCTGCGGACATCAGAATAATAATCCGGAATCGTGTACCGCGGAACACACCCGTGAACAACCGCAAAAATTGTATATCCGCGATCGATTAACATTTTCATTTGTTTAATAAATTGTTCTCCCTCGCACCAGGAGTGATGGGATTGAAATCCGCCACTAACAACCCATATTACCGCTGCCCCGTTCTGTTTGGCCGGAATAATCACATCCATGGTCAGGGCCACACCATGCTTACGTCCATAAACCACATCAGCAAGTCTCACAGGTCCAACTGTAGATGTGGGAATATTTGAATTTGTTTCCTGAACCGACGCGAGAGGCCACACCTTCATGGTGAGCATTCCTGTCCCGGGAGTCTCGAAGGGGCCGGGCGTCGGATTGGCGGCGTTGCGAGGCTTGCCGAAATAGTCCGTGCCAATCGTGATGGGAGAACCATCAGGATTCTCGAAGGCGCAACCGGAAATGCTGGCTTTGCCCAAGCGTGCCGAGGTCACCGGTCGAGAGGGCCGTTCGCTCCCCAGGGCTGTGGCCAAAGTCATGGTCAGATAGAAGCCGTCATTCTTCTCAACCAGCGCCAGCGCCGGATCGGCCGCAGTCCTGAGGATGGGCGCGTTTTCATGCTTGGATGACTTCGCCCCTTGGAAATAGACATTTCCATCCATCCACATCGGCAGATGGGCATGATCATATTTCTCCAGACTGCCGCTGCGCATGAACAGGTTGTTGTAGTAGCGGTCGTCGCAACTCGGGAACTTGTGCATTCCGGCGATTGCCGTGGAATGCGCCTGGTGAAACGGGGTCGTCCGGTCATCCCCGGTGTTGGTGGATATTTCCCCCGCGAATAAATTGTGGACGTAGGCCCCGCCATCCGACCAGGCCCACAGCGCCACTGGCGAGAGGCAAACGTTGTTGTCCACCAGGAAGGGCCCGTGATTCGCTTCAAAGAACAAATCCCGCTCCAGATTATCATGGAGCAGGTTGCCGGAAACACGGGCACCTTGCGCCATCCAGTCCAGCCAGATCCCCTGTTCACACCGATAGAGGTGATTCCGGCTGATCTCAACATCAATGGCGCCATGAAATTTGATGCCGGCCATCTCGACACCCCCGAACAGACGCTGGACATGGATATCATGGATATTGTTGCCGGTGACGACACTGAACGAACACCCTAAACTGCCCACGACGCCGGCCTGTTCACAATGGGAGATGTCATTGTTGCGCACCAGGTGGCTGCCAACGGTCGCCATGTTCCAGCCGTTGGTCAGGGCGCGCTGGATCGTCTCCACATAGCCTTCCGCCCTCCATGCGGAGGTGTTGTCCCACTGGTCGCCATACTTGCCGAGCGCGATCCCGGTACATTTCGAGTGGCTGATCGTATTGTTCTCGATGATCCATCCTTTGCTCCAGTGAGTACCGATCAAGCCCATCTGCTCGGCCGTGGGGGGCGCCCACTGCGTCGCGGCATGGCGCAGGGTGAAACCGCGCACGGTGATGTAGTTTATGCCCGGCTTCTCTGGATAGAAGACCGTTTGACGCGTGTTGATCTCCACGCGTTGCGCGTTGGGGTTGACCCCCTTGAACTGCGCCCAGAGCGTCGTGTTTGTCTGGTCCACCCGCCCGAACCAGAGCGGGAGGGCTCCCGCCGGTTTCAGAACCTCGTCAAGCTTGGCCGCCTCGCCCAGCCAGTCGCCGTTGAGATACACGGCGCCAGTGTGATGTTCGCGGGGACCTTTGGGTTGGAACCAATCGCCTTGGATGCGGTTGGTGTAGGGATTGAAGCCGCCAAAAAAGGTGTTGGGGAGGGTCGCCTTCCAGACGTCGTCCTGGACCTTCTCCCAGTTCTTCACCACTTCCGAACCGGTGATGACCACCCGTTCGCCGAAGGCCGCCTGATAGACGATGCGCTTGCTAGCGGACTCCCCACCACGCGGCGGATTGACGCGCTCGCGGTATACGCCGGCATGCACGGTAACGGTATCGCCCGGCTGGGCGAGGCCGGCGGCACGCTGGATCGTGCGTAAAGGCGCGGCCTGGGTGCCGGGATTGGCGTCGCTGCCGGTGATGGCGACGTGGAGTTCGGCGGCTTGACCCAGTGCCAATGGCATCAGAAAGGCGATAATAGAGAGATGATATTTCATTGTTTTTCCTTGGTTGATGTGAGCGGCCACACCTTCATGGTGAGCGTTCCTGTTCCGGGAGCCTCGAAGGGGCCGGGTGTCGGATTGGCGGCGTTGCGCGGCTTGCCGAAATAGTCCGTGCCGATCATGATGGGAGAACCATCAGGATTCTCGAAGGCGCAACCGGAAATGCGGGCCTTGCCCAAGCGTGCTGAGGTCACCGGCTTGGAGGGCCGTTCGCTCCCGAGGGCTGTGGCCAAAGTCATTGTTAGATAAAAGCCGTCATTTTTCTCAACCAGCGTTAGACCCGGATCGGATGCGGACCGGTTGATGGGTGCGCTTTCATGCTTGGACGACTTCGCCCCCTGGAAGAATACATTTCCATCCATCCACATTGGCAGATGGGCCTGGTCATATTTCTCCAGACTG
>DATKWR010000010.1:0-11485 GCA_035529475.1 Sedimentisphaerales bacterium
CTGGGAGTTAACAAGAAAGGTCCTCGCACAGCCAGGGACGTGACGATTGTGGCACAAACTTCCAAGATCGAATGGACGCAATGCACCTGGAACCCGGTGACTGGCTGCACGAAGATCAGCCCCGGCTGTAAGAACTGCTACGCCGAACGGATGGCCCTTCGCCTGAAAGCCGCCGGAAGCCCCAACTATGCCAATGGTTTCCGCCTGACCCTTCATCCCCACGCGCTCGAAATTCCTTTGCGATGGAGACAGCCCCGGACAATTTTTGTCAATTCTATGAGCGACCTTTTTCACAAGGACGTGCCTTTTGAGTTCATATCGAGAATTTTCGATGTTATGCACCGGGCGCCGCGTCACCGATTCCAGATTTTGACTAAGCGGTCCGACCGCCTGCTGAAGCTTAGCACGAGGCTTATGTGGCCACAGAACGTATGGATGGGTGTGACCGTCGAAAACGCCGATTACATTTCTCGCATGGACGACCTGAGGCAAACCGGCGCAGCCGTGAAGTTCGTTTCGTTCGAGCCGCTCTTAGGCCCGATCCCCAACATCGACCTCGACGGTATCGACTGGGTGATTGTAGGCGGCGAGTCCGGCCCGAAAGCAAGACCGATGAAGCCGCAATGGGCCGCTGACATCCGCGATCAATGCCTTGCCGCAGGCGTCCCTTTCTTCTTCAAACAATGGGGCGGTGTCAACAAAAAGAAAGCCGGCCGAATCCTCGACGGAGCTATGTGGGATCAGATGCCAATTCGACTGGAGTCAAGTTTACGGGGTCTCTTGTATGGGTCACAAGGCGGACAAATCCTTCTTCAACGAAAAACGGCATTGGTCTAAGAGAAAAGACAGGATTCTGGAGTGTTATCTTCCTCCATACCTCTCAAAAATAGCAACACAAGGCCATCCTATTCTTATTGTTGATGCGTTCGCCGGGCCTGGAAAATTCGGCGATGGCGAACTTGGTTCTCCTCTGATTATTTGCCAAAGCATCCAAGAGTCTCTCTCAAAGGGCCTTTCTGTACCAGTAGCGGCTTTGTGCATAGAAGCTGACAAAGAAGCCTTCTCTGAATTGAACGAGTCAATCGAGCAATTCCCGTTTGCTGAAGCAAGACATGGAAAATTCGGTGACTGTATTCAAGAGATTCAAGAAAAAGCTAAGGATCACAGCGTTTTCCTCTATGTCGACCCATGGACTGTTGAAGGACTTGAATGGGATCACATGGATCACATTTTTCAGCACTTGAGCATTTCCAAAATGAGCATTGAAATCCTAATGAATTTCAATGCCAGAAGTTTCGCTCGCCGGGGTTTGGCAGCTCTTAAACTGGCTATTCCCGAGCTCGATCTGAAAATTGAAGATTCTGAAGAAGTCGATGCTCCGCTCGCAGCGCCGCCATCACTCGAAGGGCTAAACACCGTTGTAGGGGGCGACTGGTGGCAGAATATTCTTGAACGCGCCTCGAGCTTTCCTGAGAAAGTTCAGGATATGACGGATGGTGTTTGCGAACGGTTGCGAAAACGATTTAAAGAAGTCTGTAAGCATGCAATCAAAGCATTGCCTCATCATGTTGTTCCAAAATACTACTTGATATTCGCCTCCCGTCATCCCGATGCATTGATTTTGATGAACGATGAAATGGTCAAGAGCCAGCAAACCCTGGCTGAGCTCGCAAAACCCAGATCTCCTACTTTGTTCGAGATGCGATCTACTGACTTGGTCCCTGATATTGAGAAGCTGCCTTCAATCATACTCAGGCATGCTTCACAGCCCAAGGAACGTGGCATTATAATCCTTGATGTAATACGCGAATGCTTTTGTCAATTCTCCGTGAAACAAATCAGAGGCTGTATACATGGGATGTTAAAGGAACGGAAACTGAAATCTGAAACCGGGAAAATTAGAATAAATGACACAGTTAGGATTTTTGCCGTCTCATAATTTCGGGGGAGGGACTTCAGAGATAGCAAACTCATCCGTTTCGACATAGAAAAGCAGTCAACCCGCACATCATGGAACACGAGAAACGCCAATTCCCGGTCAGGCTAAGATGTCTTTGTAGTCGGCGCAGAATTTTTTTCGTTGGCATGGGGGGCAGTGGGTTCCGCGCCAGATGTTGTCGAATTGCTCCATGACCTTATTGACGATTTGCGGCTCGTCGGTGATGATGCCTGACTCAAAGTTTCTCTTGTGCTCACTCTTGGCGCCCATGCCGGCGCCGGTGAGATTGGCGCTGCCGGTGTAGGCGAAATCACCATCGATCACGACGGCCTTGAGATGCACCCTCGGGCACAGGATTCGCTCCATGCCGCTTATCAGCTTCGGGTACTTGTCGAAATCCTCTCGAAAGGCGGGCCCCGGCTCTTTGGCGTGGAGCAGCCGGACCTCGATGCGCTTGGCCACCAAATCGGACAGAATCTCGAGAAACGGCACCATCCGGCTCCCCTTGTGCACGTGCAAATCTTTGAGGTCGGAGGTGGCTATCCAAACGAACTTGCGGGCCTTCTCGATCCGGCCGTTGATCACCCTCTCGTAGATATCCCTGTCCGTAATGTACTCAAGCATTGCGATTCGGTCCAATGGGCAGCCGACGTTACGATATCATTGTAATGGCTTGTGCCGAGGTATTCAAGACGAGCCGGTGCGCATGACTAAACCGCGGGAAGGTCAGAAGAACGGAGAGAATCGGGGGTAGGAAATGGGGAGTGACGAAAAAGTCTTATCGGCGGGTTCGGGCAACGGGCCGCCGCTATTGCGATTCCTTGGAGGGCCCTTATTTCGGCTCAGCTTCCTGCTCGGCTTTGGGTTCGGTCTCCTGCTGTTTCTCGAGTTCTTTCTTTTCGCTTTTTTCGCGCTGTATCGCGTCGTATATTTCTCTTCGGTGAACCGGTATACTCTTCGGAGCGGTTATACCGAGACGAACCTTATCCCCCCGAACATCAACGATGATAATCTCAACGTCGTCGCCGATCATAATCGACTCATCTCTTTGTCTGCTTAGAACCAACATTGTTAACTCCTTTTGTCGGCTGGTCTTACCATGCTGTAATCTACGTGAATTCCGGCCAACGGTTCGTCCTTTTTGCTCCTCACAAGCCTCTTTATGCCTTTATTCCATAACAACTTAGCTCAAAACAGGTACCCCACCAACAACCTATCAACACAACTATATTTCGGCTAATTTGGAGGCCAAAAACAACCAATTCTATCTTTTGGATGGTCAATCGGGTCGGTTTTCGAGCTTGAAGACGCGCAAGTGGTTTGATAAAAGCCACTTATGCAGATTCAGAGGCACAAAAAAAGATATGTGAATTTTGGCCGGTCCGGCCAGTCCAGGTGTCACATTTCGTACTTTCGCCAATAGTCATACCGGGCCGCCATCCAGTAGCCGGCAATGGAACCCAGCGTCCCAAAGGCGACCATCTGGCAGGGCAACACCGAAGCCGCGGCATTCGAGAAGAAAACCGCCGGCCACTGGTGGGCCAGATACTGGACATTCATGGCATAAGAACTTATAGCAAAAGCAGTTATAAACACACTGGCAATCATTGGCCAAACGTAGCCGACGCCGAGCAATTTGCGGACTGCAAAAGCGGCGATTCCGAACGAGACCAGCAAGGCGAACCCAAGCTGCCCCATCGCCGACTGGGCCACCACCGCGCCCACGCGGTCGTCAGCCAATCGGACGTCCTGGGCAAATATTCCGATACACAAGTATGCGATGAAGGCAGCCGCAGCCACGGCAATTATAGGACTCAAGTGCCTTCCCGGGTTCGGCCTGGAACCTCGCTTCCCTTCGGCAGGCTCAGGTTTCGAGAGTTTTCTCTGGCACAGCAGCGGCCCTGCAAAACCAGCGGCAATAACGACGAGCCATAGGACCGGTTGCCATTTGAGCGATTGCAGAACCGCGAGACGCTCGGTATCGCTCGGGTTTAACTGCATCAGCGCCGCCATACTGCCCGACCGGACCGCCCAGACGGCCAGTCCGAACGGGGCAGCCAGAATCCCGATCTCCCGCCCGTAAGGCCACGAGACAAAGAAGCCAATGAATCCGGCCAGCAGGGCCAGAGCCGCCAACGTCACCGCGCCGCTGAAGGTTATGGCCCCACTCGTTTCGGACGGCATTGTTGCAGGCCAGGCAAGGATTCCTATCAGGGCCACACCAACGGCCGCCGCCGCCGCGATTCTCAATTTCATTGCCCAGGATAATTCCATAATTTTGTTTCCTTGATTACTCCGGTGATAGAGTACCACCAAAGCCGTCCAAGGTCAACGGGGTATTCTTCGCGTCGGTGTTGCCGGGATTGTGTGCCACGCTCAACTTGCGTGTGTGACAGGCTCAAGAGGTTCTGCCGAAACTGTCGATAGACTTACAGCGGCCAAGTCAGCACGAAGGGCCGATGAGACATGTCATCTCCATCATCGGCTTGTGCAAGCACAGGTTTTCTCTTTGCCTGGGCCGTTTTTTGTGCTACATTGGGTGTGGATATATCAGGAGCACAGGGTAAAGAAAGGATGCTATGAGCCGGCCGAACACACAAGCCTACATCGACGCCCGCCTGGGCGTTAGCGCCAGCGGTACGATTAAAGGCGCCGCCGCCAGAATTCCACTGGCGGGCAAGCGATTTCATTTTATCGGGGCCGGCGGCGTCGGAATGAGCGGGCTGGCGCAACTTCTGATGAAAAATAACGCGCTGGTCAGCGGGTCCGACCAGACGCGCACCGAGGTCACAGATACCCTCGGCACGATGGGCGCCGACATACGAATCGGCCATAGTGCTGAGAACGTCAATCCGCAAGCCGACGCTGTCGTCGTTTCGGCGGCGATAGGAGACAATAACCCGGAATTGAAGCTCGCCCGGGCCCGGGGCGTCAAGGTCTATAAGTACGCCGAGATGCTCGGCGCGCTGATGAACTGCTATGAAGGCATCGCCATCAGCGGCACGCACGGCAAGAGCACGACAAGCGGATGGCTCGCCTACCTGTTCAAGCAGGCGGGCGTCGATGTCAATTTCATCGTCGGGGCCAGCGTCAGTCAGTTGGGCAGCTCTTCCGGCGTGGCCGACAGCAGGTTCTTTGTGGCCGAGGCATGCGAATACGACAGGAGCTTCCTGAACCTCAAGCCTCGAATCGCCTGCATACTGAATATCGAGCAGGACCATCTGGACTACTACAACGACGAAGATGAAATCGTCGAAGCCTTTGGCGAATTCGCGCGGGGCACCAAACCGGGCGGGATCATCATCGCTAACGGGCAGGATGCGAACGTGGCAAGGATTCTGTCGGACCCCGGCTTCAATCTGGTCCCGTGCGAGACGTTCGGACTCGATGAAAACTGTAATTTCTACGCCAAGAACATAACACTCGGGGACGGATTGCCTGCGTTTGACGTCTATCGGGACGGCGCGTTCCTGGGGCCGGCGCGGATTTCCGTGCCGGGCGTGCACAATATCTTCAACGCGCTGGCGGTTGTGGCGATGGCCGCGCACGCCGGGCTCGAACCCGAACAAATACTTGGATTGCTGCCCGGCTTTACCGGGATGGACCGCCGGCTGATGCTCAAAGGGCAATTCGGGGACATAACCGTCCTGGACGACTATGCCCACCACCCGACGGAAATCCGGGCCTCGCTGGCGGCGATACGCCAGAGGTATCAGCCGAGGCGAATCTGGTGCGTGTTCCAGCCGCACCAATACAGCAGGACGCGGTTTTTGCTTGATGATTTTGCGGAAAGCTTTAAGCTCGCCGATGTAACAATCGTGCCGGAGATCTATTTCGTCCGGGATTCGGAATCAGCCAAAAGGGAAATCGACGCGCAGATTCTGGCTGAAAGGATGCGTTCGTGTGGAACGCAGGCCCTTTTCATCGAGAATTTCGGCGCCATTTGTGACTACCTCAAAGCCAACGTCCATTCGGGCGAGCTGGTCGTCACGATGGGCGCAGGCGATATTTGGAAGGTAGCAGATGGGTATCTTCAGTGGCTTGGAGGACATAGTTGAAACAGGTTATCCGCTGGCCAGGCGAACGTGGTACGGCCTTGGCGGGCCGGCCGAGCATTTTATCAGGCCCCAAACGACCGAGCAGCTTAAGAAAGTCGTCCAACGGTGCACCGAGAACGGAATTCCGATGTACGTCATGGGCTTTGGCTCTAACCTGCTGATCAAGGACGAGGGGGTGCGGGGCGCCGTGATAAAACTTGAGGCCGAGCCGTTCACGCACATCGAATTCGACGGACAGAAGGTCACCGCCTGGGCCGGAGCGGAACTGAGCAAACTGGTTTTGACCTGTGTGGAAAAGGGACTCTCGGGCGTCGAAGCCCTGACGGGTATCCCCGGCTCCGTTGGAGGGGCGGTGCGGATGAATGCGGGCGGCAACTTCGGTGATTTCGGCGCCGTCGTCGAGACGGTCACCCTGATGGACAAGGGCGGAAACGTCTTTGAGAAGAGCAAACCCGAGCTGGTGTTCGATTACCGCCAGGTGAACATCACGGCGAAATTCATCCTCAATGCCCGGCTGAAACTGAACGCCGCCGACCCCGAACAGGTCCTGCGGACGGTCAAGGAAATCTGGATTTACAAGAAGAACAGCCAGCCGTTGAACACGAAGAATGCGGGCTGTATCTTCAGGAATCCGGCCGGCGCCTCGGCCGGCGCCCTGATCGACAAGGCGGGGCTGAAAGGATTGAGGATCGGCGGAGCCGTCGTCAGCGACAAGCACGCCAATTTCATCCTCGCGGAAAACGGCTGTACCAGCCGCGACGTGACCCGACTGATAGAAACCATAACGCAGAAAGTGAAAGAGCAGTTCGACGTCGAGCTGGAGCTTGAAATAGAGATTTGGTGACAAAACGGTTGGACCCTCGCGACTGAAATCTAAAATCTCAAATTCGAAATCTCAAAATGGATAGAGAGTTGAAAGTAGCTGTCCTTCTCGGCGGTATCGGCGCCGAACGTGACGTGAGCATCCAGAGCGGCCGATGCGTCGCAGAGGCGTTGCAGCAAGCCGGCTTTCACGTGGTCGCCGCCGACGTTCGGCCGGATAGCCTTGACATTTTGCAGGACGCAAGCATCGACGTGTTCTTCCCCGCGCTGCACGGCCTGTTCGGCGAAGACGGCGGGCTTCAGCAGATCCTCGAAGACAACTCGCTCCTCTATACCGGCAGCGGGCCCGCTGCAAGCAGGCTGGCATTCGACAAAATGGCGAGTAAGAAGCTCTTTGAGCGCGCGGGCGTAGCCACACCCCACGCCATTGAGCTCAGTGCCGGCGGCGATATTCGGCGGATTGAGGAGCAATTGCGGCATTTCGCGCAGAAGTACGTCGTCAAACCCGTCAGACAGGGAAGCAGCGTGGGCGTCAGTATCGTTTCGACCGCTGACGAGGCTCTCGCGACGGCGCGGCAGACGCTCGCGGAGTTTGGCGACTGTATGATCGAGCAATTCGTCCCCGGAAGAGAAGTCACTGTGGGCGTCCTCTGCGGGCGAGCCTTGCCGATCATTGAGATCCGAACGCAAAATTCCTTCTACAACTATCACGCAAAATACGTTGACGAAGGGACGCAGTTCCTCTTCGACAGTATTGAAGACCCTGCGGCGATCGCGAGGGTCAGCCGGGCGGCAGTGGATTGTTTCAACGCGCTGGGCTGCCGGCACTTTGCCAGGGTCGATTTCATACTGAGCGAAGAGGCCGTGCCCTACGCCCTGGAGGTCAACACCATCCCGGGCTTTACAAGTCACTCACTGCTGCCCAAGGCCGCGGCAAAGACCGGGCTCTCCATGAGCGAATTGTGTGTAAAAATCGTCGAGGCGGCATGTTCGTCGTTCGCCGGGCTAAGAGTCGCAGACAAGACATGACATAATGTGGACCGGCAAGAAAAGAAAAAAAAGGAAGGAACAGCGGATATCGTTCAGGCCCGGCGCCTTGCGAAGAAAGGCCAGACCGCGAGCACACTGGGTGGGTCCGGGTTTGGCCGGCGCGGGGAAGGTTCTGGCGGTTGCCGGCGCCCTTTGCGGAGTCGTCATCCTGCTCGTGCTCCTGGAGAGATACGTGAACGGGACCGTCCCGGCCCCGCAAGACACGGTGGAGCTCGAGCTGGCGGGCGTCCCGGCCTGGGTCAACGATCAGCTCAAAGAGAAGGTCTATGCCGCTGCACAAGCAGCAGGCGTTCATCTGAGACTCGATGAAGACACCGCCCTGTCGGTGCAGCGCAATCTGGCCCGGCAGGTTGTCTGGCTGGACGACGTCCGGGTGCGGACCACGCACGATTGTCTTCGGGTCGAAGCGCGATGGCGAAGGCCCGTGGCGGTGATCCAGTCAGGCCCGGCCAAGTTTTACGTGGACGGCGCACAGGTTGTGCTCGATTTCGTACCGATAGCGGATTTGCCCATCGTCGAGATTAGCGGGCTCGCGCCGGCCGCCGAAGCGCCGCCGTTGGGCGGCGTCTGGCAGCGGGATGACCTCGGCGCCGCCGTAGCCATCCTGAACCAGCTCGGCCAAATGGACAGGACCCTCACGCCGGACAAGCCCCTGCTCTACGAGATCGACCGCATCGACGTCAGCAACTACGACGGCCGAAAGAACGACCGCCGGCCGCATATCATCCTCTATGCCAAAGACGAGACGGAAATTACGTGGGGAGCGGCACTCGGAAAATGGCAGCGGCACCTGGAATCCACGGACGAGCAAAAACTGGGCAAGCTCTACGGCTACTACAAGGAATATGGCACGCTCACCGGCGGCGCCAAGTATATCAACCTGCGCGACCCGCGGGACAAGATCCCCCTGCCCATCGACAGATACTAAGAAACTATCGGAATTACCCCTGAAGGGCTGTCATTCTGAGGCGAAGCCGAAGAATCTGGCCTATGTCCGCCAGTTCGCGACCCAGATGCTTCACTGCGTTCAGCATGACACGCATCAGGGAACGATTATTCGGTTGGGCTCTACGCGTCGGCGAAACTGTTCAATGCCGCCGCCAGGTCCGTATAGTGATACGAAATCCGGAATTCCGCGCAAAGCAACTTGAGCCGCTTCAGAACGGATTCGCTCAGCTCGCTTTGGAAATCCGAATCCCCCGTGCAGCAGAAGATTCGGCAGCCGGCAAAACGATGCTCGTGAATGTCGCATTTACCGGCAACGTTGAAGGGACATCGGCCCGCCGGCATCGGTTTGATATTCGCGCGGCCCAAGTGGGCAGTCAGGTACATCAGCTCCGGCGGCGTGACAAACAAGCGGTGATCGAACTCATCGAAATCGCAACAGCGCCCGCACGATTCACAGGCCCCCGCCAGCTCGCCGTGCAGGCGGAGCTGCCCCGCCAGCCAGTCATAAATCGCAGCGACTTTCTTAACGACCGGGGCGTCTATTCCGCATCCTTCCACCACTTTTTTCTCCCCTTGATTTCTTTTATTTCCTCGAAGCTGTAGAGCCGGCCGCGATTGATGCCGGGACATTTCCGCGCCGCCTTGTTCCAGGCGTCGGGGTCTTTCAGATTCTCGGGCCAAAAGGGCCAGTTGCGGCACTGGTTCGGCCGGACCGAATAGATCAAACACCCTTTGCGGCCGGCGATCTCTTGCAGAAATATACAGTCCTTGCTTGTTGCATGTTCGATGATCGTGGTTCGCAGGCCGACGCGATTGAGATATTCCCGCCGCACCTGAGCTACCGTCAGCTTCAGGAAATCCACAATGATCTCGACCTCCGTCCTCGTCACCCAGATATACCCTTCGCCCGGCCCTGAGCAGCATCCGCCGCACCCCTGACACTCAAAGTGCAGCCCGGCAACATACCATGCAGTCTTATTTCCAGAAACAGTTTTCAGATTTGCGCCCAAGTCGATGTCGTCCACAAAACCATGTTCAGTCACCCCAGCGTTGACATGCGATGGTCTCCCTCAGTTCTTCTTCCAGATTGGAGAACGCCGGCAATTCTCTCAGAGGGGAAAAGTCCTCTATGCATTCGGGAATACGTTGTACAGCACGCTTCACCTTGAAATGTTTTCTGCGGTGACTGCCCAATTCGGTAGCCTCAAGTATGAGATTGTGAAGCATGGCCTTCGGATCGGGAACCTCCTCAAGTCTCCTCAATCCAGGTAAGCTCAAGTGCGCGGTGCCATTTGGGTTTCCTGCCGCCTCCTTTATAGCGTCAGTATTGAACAGTAACCAAGCCTCCGTCATTCTTACGGGTACCACCCCAACGCATGGGGGCAGGGTCGTGAATTTACGAGCTTCCTCAACGGCATCGGCGACCTCAGCCAATCTGTCAGCTAGTGCCACCCTCTCAGCGTCACGATGAATAAATAGAAGGTCACACTGATAGAAGTCTATCGTCAATTTGATCTTTTGGTGGAGTACGTTCGGCAGGTTTGGAAGGCGCCAGAGGTCAGCCCATTGCGCTTGTATGGCCCAGCTGGGAAGATATTCTTGCAATAACCATGTCAGGATCGGAATCAAAGCCCTGTCTCCGGGACCGTCGGCAAGCAAAGTGTAACGCAATTCGTTCATCCAGCTCCGGCTATTGCGTCTTGAACCATGGAAAATGAGACTGCACGTCCGAACGATCAATAACCCGGTTTGAAAACGCATGTCGCTTTCTCGACCAGGATGTGGAGGCCGCCATCTCCTCCTCTTCAATGGAATGCTCAGAACTGAGCACAGGATTGAGATATGCCAACAGAGCCCCCAATTTGCAGGTGTCGACTCGCTCTTGTGATTTTCCATTTCTCCACGTGTCCGGTAGACAACTGAAACGAACGCCTGTGAATCGTTGCCCCTCCGGAGAAATTGACTCTCTGGGTTCTGCTACCAACAGCATGTCCTGGGGGACTTGGAGCACTACTGCTGGCGAATGGGTGTTGACAATAACTTGACGCAATGGATTGTCAGAACTTGCTGGTTCGTTAACGTCTGTCGCAATGTCCTGCAACAGTCCTATCATAGCTGGGATTCGGGCAGGATGAATACCGTTCTCCGGTTCTTCAAGGCACAGTACGCCTTGCACGTCGGGATCCTGCTCGAGAACAGCAAGAGCCAGAAAACGCAGAGTTCCATCAGACAAAGCTTTTGCAGCATGCAAAGTCTTATCCTTTCCCATAACATTGAGTGTGAGCAACTCTCTCTTTTCGTCACGGTCAATGGATACCCTGTCAACATCGCCAATCAATTCCGCTAACCGATTCGCAATCCTAGCGCAAACGTCCGGATTCCGGGTATTTGTGGCATCTTTGGAGCCATTCTGATATGCCAGCCTATATAGTGTTGACGCAAGGTGTGAGCCATTCGAGCCAAGCTTTGCGGGAGCAGAGAACTCATCAGGTCTTCGCAACGCCGACGGCTCAAGCTGAAGAAGCCGCCAAGATAACATTTCCCGACGGGCCAGAAGCGCCGTTGGGCTTTCTGATGTATTTGTGGTGGAAAGTACGGTCCTATTCAATTTCTTGACCTGCCACAAAGGCCTACCCCTGCTGCCACCGTCCTGGTGTAGCACGACAAT
>DATKWR010000011.1:0-2187 GCA_035529475.1 Sedimentisphaerales bacterium
TGGTATTCGCCCTGACTTCTGACACGCTTGCTGTGGTGTTGTCATAGAAAAGCGGTACCGACTGTTTGCCGTCATAAACCAGGGTCTTCTCCATCGAGGGCTGGTACGCTTCCGTATAACCTATGGTCGAACCGTTGGTCGTGGTCCCAAAGCCGTCTATCCATGTACCATAGACCAGGTTGCTGCCCTCTTGCCCGGCTTCAATGTCATTGTAGGTCTCGAAATCGTCCTCCACAAGATACTCCTGTGTTGAGAGACGCCAGATATCCCCTTGCCACGTTGTGGGCGTCTCGACATCGTTCACCTCGTCAATCCGCCAGTAGTACGTGCCGGCCAAATCAAGGGAGCAAGCATGGCTGGGCGAGGTCACGGTCACGGCAGGGGCCGTACCGTCTATCACGGCCTGCTCGTCGGCGCTCAAATACACATCGTGCCTGGCCGCCTCGCGTCCCGCTCTCCAGCTCAGGGTTGCATCCACGCTCACATCCGTGGTGCCGGAAACCGGGCTTGGCTCTCTGGCCAGGACGGGTATACTGAAGAATCGCACCTCGCTGAGACCATATTGCTTCAGGATACCTCCCCAGTTACTGTTTACGGTGAGCCTGACGTACTTTGCCGTGACACCTCCAAAATCCACAATGGTGTTGTGCGCGTACCCGGCTTTACCAGGCGCCCGGGCAAACTCGTGAGTCGTTCCCAAGGCCGTGTAATCCGTGCCGTTGGTTGAATACTCAATCGTAACCTCTTTACAGCCGAAGCCTATGGCTGGCTCCAACAAGCCGTTATGGTTCCATGCCCACATCTGATCCAGCTTGAGCGCCCCGTCGAACTCATATTGGATCCAGGCCGGCCCCGTTGCGCCCAGGCCGGTGATCCACATGGCTGTAAGCTCATCGGAGTGCAGGTCGCCGGCCAATCCCGAGCCGTTCACGGTATTCTCAGGCCCTTGCCCCGCTGTGCTGCTGGAAGCCGTAACTGTTATTGTCTGGCCGGCAACAGGATAAGCAACAGGCTCAGTCGTGAAGCCCCAGACATCGCCCTTAAAGATGGTGGAGGTGGGCGGAGCATTCACTTCATCGATACGCCAGTAGTACGTCTGGCCGAAAGCGAGACGGCCGGGCGGATCATACGCTGCATCAATTTGACTTCGACTTGCCAGCACATCCCGTGGATCGTTTCTGCCGGCGTCGCTGACATCGCTGAGATTGGTGCCGAAGTACACGTCGTGCGTGTTAGCGAATTCTCCCGGCGTCCAGCTCAAAACTGTATCGCGCACCACATCGGTCATGCCATCTTCGGGATTCGGTTGAGAGGCAAGCTCTTTCGGGATACCCGCCATAATAGTCGGAATCTCCTCTTCCGTGACTATGCGATCATAAATACGGAGATCGTCCAAAACACCGTCCCAGTACCGACTCGTATTCCAGGAGCCAATGGTAAAGGGTGACCTGAGGAATATCTCGCTTGCCGTGGGGGAGCTGGTTCCTTCTGAGTCAAGAACACCATTGATGTAGATTTGTGTACGGCCGGTAGTAATGTCAAAGGTCGCTATGACATGGTATATTTGTCCCGCCTCCAGTACGCCTTGTGAATTGTAATCATTGGGCCCTCGTCCGTTCAGGCTAAAACCGACGACGCGCGAGCTGCGCACCATGAAGTGAATCCCTCCGGCCGTCCAATCCTCATGGAAGATGGCATTATAAGTACCCGGCAGAGAGTCAAACTTCAGCCATACGGCTATGGACACTTGCTTGAACGTACCCCAATTCTGTCCAGCCACATTCACATAGGCATTTGAACCATTAAACTCCAATGCGGACTTGGAGTTGGAGAATAGGCCCTCCGTCCAGGTCGCATTAATGACATTCCCCACTACACCACCGACTTCATCGGTAGCGATATTGCCGGCCCTTTCATCAAAGTTCCAATGCGCCACCAAGTCAGCAGAAGCACTATCAGCCAGACCCAGCGCTGCAACAAGAGAGCACAGAAAAAGCATTTTTCTACACATGATGGTCCACCTCCCAATAACTTATTGAGCTTTCTATCAGGAACCCCTGCGGAAAACGCTGCTTTGGCTACGCGCCAGAGCCACCAACAAGGAGTTTTGCCTTTACTACACACTGCCTCCATACACGCCCGTGATGTCCTTTTGCGACTTGAAATCACCTCCTTCCTTTCGATGGC
>DATKWR010000012.1:0-2100 GCA_035529475.1 Sedimentisphaerales bacterium
CGCGCGCATCGTCGCCAAGTGGCGGCGCTTTGGCTTCTTATCTGAAACCGACCAGAGAATCCTGATGATCGCTCTGCAGAATATGCGCATGAGCTGCAACAGCACGTATCTTCTGGACAAGAAGACCGATTACGGTGTAAAAGCCGACGAGCTCATCTCGCTGCTTGGGGATATTTTTGAGCAGGCTGACTCAAAGGTTGTTGTGTTCAGCCAGTGGATAGGAACGCATGAATTGCTTCAGGATCGCCTTGAGTCCCGCAAGAGTGGCTACGTGTTGTTTCACGGCAGCCTCGACACCCGAACGAGGAGGGACCTTGTGAACCGGTTCCGAGAGGACCCTGATTGTCGGGTGTTTCTTTCGACGGATGCCGGCGGCGTGGGGCTGAATCTGCAAAACGCCTCGGCCGTCGTCAACATGGACTTGCCCTGGAACCCCGCGACGCTGGAGCAGCGTATCGGGCGGATACATCGTCTGGGCCAGCATCGGGCGGTGAGGGTCGTCAACTTCGTGGCCCAGGGCACAATCGAACACAGTATGCTCTCGCTGCTTGCGTTCAAGCAGTCGCTCTTTTCCGGCGTCCTTGACAAGGGAAAAGACGAGGTCTTCCTGGGTGGAACCAGATTGAAACGCTTCATGGATTCAGTGGATCAGGCGACTCGTGCTATTCCCGAGCCGATGCCCCAGCAAGCCGAGCCTGCCGAAGATGGACAGACCCCCGAAGAAGAGGTCTCCGTCACCGCCGAACAGTCGAAGGATGGCGGATCGGAGCAGGAGCGGGCCTGGAGCGATATGGTCGCCGCGGGTGTCACGTTTGTTCAGCGGCTCAGTGAAACACTTCTCGGAGGGGAAAGCCGGCCACATGGGCGAAGCGGACAGATGCTCTCCGGACTGAGGGTCGAAACCGATGAGGCCACGGGGCAGCGCCACTTGAAGATGCCTGTGCCGAAAAAAGAAACGATTCAGGGGATAATCAACCTGCTCAGTGAATTCTCGAACAAGCTGTGAGGTACTTCAGGAGCCTTTAGACTGGCTTTTTGATGTCTATACCGACCTTCGTTACATTTGTTGCTTACCTTTTTGTATTGCTGGGCATCGGTTTTTTCTTCTATCGACGGTCGGCCAGCATCGAAGATTATCTTCTGGGCGGCCGAGGCATGGGCTCGTGGGTGACGGCCTTTTCGGCCCAGGCCAGTGACATGAGCGGCTGGCTTTTGATGGGGCTGCCGGGGGCTGTGTACTTAGCCGGAGTGGGGCAAGTCTGGATTGCGGTGGGCCTGTTCATCGGGACGGCATTGAACTGGAAACTGGTCTCGACCAGGCTCAGAGTATATACCCAAAAGACCAACGCGATCACGCTGCCCTGCTTCTTCGAGGCGCGTTTCCGGGACCCGACGGGGCTTTTGCGGATCGTTTCGGCCATCATCATCCTGATATTCTTCGCCATCTATGCCTCGTCGTGCCTGGTCGCGGCAGGGAAACTCTTCGAATCCACGTTCGACGTTGAATATCACGCAGCGGTTCTCATTGGCGGATTTATCATTGTCGTCTATACGTTTCTGGGCGGCTTCCTGGCGGTCTGCTGGACGGATTTGCTCCAGGGTGCGCTGATGGTTTTTGCCATCGTGATCGTTCCGCTGATGACCTACCGCACCGTCGGGGGTGGCGGCGCCATCGCAAAGGCGATGGCCGCAAAGGGCATCTCGGCAAGTCTGATGCCACGTGCGGAGACATTATCCGGCGCGATCTGCATGATTGTTTCGAGTATGGCGTGGGGGCTGGGGTACTTCGGCCAGCCGCACATACTCGTGCGTTTCATGAGCATTAGATCGGCGGGCAAGCTCGGCCAGTCGATGGCGATTGCGATTGTCTGGGTTTTTCTGTCGCTGGCCGGGGCGGTGGTCGTCGGCCTTATCGGCATCGCGATGTTCGATAATCTCAGCGATGGGCAGGAAGAGAAAGTCTTTATCTACATGATACGCGATACGTTCAATCCGTGGTTTGGAGGAATTCTGCTGGCCGCGATTTTCTCGGCGATCATGTCAACGATAGATTCCCAGTTGCTCGTCTCGTCCTCGGCGCTGTCGGAGGACCTCTACTGC
>DATKWR010000013.1:0-4487 GCA_035529475.1 Sedimentisphaerales bacterium
TGGGCAATTTCGTCAACGAGGTCCTGTATTCTTTTGTCGTTCAACTCTCTTTCTTTCATGGTCGCATGCCCTGACGCGGTGGGAGGTATCGGGCCCTCATCCGTACATTTCGGTGGAGATATACCGTTCGCCGGTGTCGCAAATGAAGGTCACGATGACTTTACCCTCGTTTTCCGGCCGGTGCGAAAGCTGTATCGCCGCACAGACGTTGGCGCCGCCGCTGATGCCGGAAAGAATGGCCTCCTTCGCCGCCAACTGCCGGGCCGTCTCGAACGCCTCCTGGTTGGAGATCTGGATAATCTCGTCGATGATGTCCACGTTCAGCACCTGCGGCACGAATCCCGCCCCGATGCCCTGTATTTTATGCGGGCCGGGCTTGCCGCCGGACAGCACGGGAGAATCCTTCGGTTCGACCGCTACGACTTTCAGGTCCTTGTTCTTGTCCTTCAACGCCTCGCCGCAGCCGGTGAGGGTCCCGCCGGTTCCCACCCCGGCGACGAGGATGTCAACCCGGCCGTCCGTATCGGCCCAGATCTCCTTCGCGGTGGTTTCTCGGTGGATTTGAGGATTCGCCGGGTTCTTGAATTGCTGGGGCATGAACGCACCGGCGTTCTCGGCCAGAAGCTCTTCGGCCTTCGCAATCGCCCCCGACATGCCCTTCTCGGCGGGCGTCAGCACAAGCTCGGCGCCGAACAACTGAAGGATTTTCCTTCGCTCGATGCTCATCGACTCCGGCATCGTTAATACCAGCCGGTATCCCCTCGCCGCACACACAAAAGCAAGTCCGATACCCGTATTGCCGCTGGTTGGCTCGACGATCAGCGTATCGGGCTTGATCAGTTTCTGCTTCTCGGCCGCGCGGATCATCGACAAGGCGATTCTGTCTTTCACGCTGCCGCAGGGATTCTTCGATTCCAGCTTTGCCAGGATGGTCGCTTTGCCCGATCCAAGGCGGTTGATTCGAACCAATGGCGTAAAACCCACTGTCGCTGTAATATCTTCAAATATCGCACTCATAATCTTCCCTCTGCCTGCTAAATCTGATAATCCACGTGTTTTCCATCCTTCGCCATGTCAACGACGTCCTGGAGCGTGATGGACTGGAGTACGTCGTCGATCGCCTGCTGGACCTTCATCCAGACCTGCCTGGCTGCACACTCGGCGGCCCGCGCGCAGCGGTCGCCGTCTTCAACACACTCGACAGTCGTTATCGCCCCTTCCAGGCAATGCAGAATATCGCTGAGCCCGATCTGGTTTGCGGCTCGGGCCAGTGTGTACCCGCCTCTCGAGCCTCTGACACTCCTGATGAGTCCCGCAGACCGCAGAACAGCCATCAATTGCTCAAGGTATTTAATCGATATGTCCTGTCGCTTGGCAATAATCTTGAGCTGCAAGGGCCTGTTTGCCTCGTTTTGGGCCAATTCTATCATGGCCCTTACGGCATACCTGGTACGAGTCGAAAGCTTCATATTCTGTTTTCCCAATTATTCCTACTTTGAGAGTAGGGTATTATACGATTTCAGTAGGCCCGGGTGCAAAAGAAAAACGAGAAATGGCGAAAATTTCGCAAACGCCGTACAGACCCGCGTTTGGCCGCATCATCGGACGCATACCGCGAGCGCATTGGCGGAAGAAAAGTTATTTCCCGCGGCCCATTGGCCAACCGCATTGACGGCTCAGTCCGTCATCGCTACAATGAACCCTGTTGGTATAAGGCAGGCTCAAATAGGATACCGCGGATGATAGAAACTATCGCCAAGAAAGTCGTCTTTATTTCGTCTTTTCCCCCGAGAAAATGCGGTATCGCGACCTTCGCCTCGGACCTGATCACCAATATCACAGCGGCGGCGACGGGCGATTTCGAGCCGCAGGTCGTAGCCATGCAGACGGGGGACCACAAGTACGTCGATCCGGTGAAGTTCGAGATCCGCGAGAACGTCAAGAGCGATTACATTTGCGCCGCGGATTATATCAATTTCAGCCACGTGGACGCGGTGTGCGTCCAGCATGAATTCGGACTTTTCGGCGGCGATGCCGGCGCGTATTTGGGCCTGCTGCTCAACCGATTGAAAGCCCCCATCATCACCACCCTCCATACGGTCCTCGATGATCCGGACCCGGATTACTACAACTCCTTGGTGGACGTCTGCAATGCCTCGTACAGGGTCATTACCATGAACGAGCGGGGCCTCGGCATGTTGCGGGACACCTACGGGATACCCGCCAGGAAGGTCAAATTGATCCCGCACGGCATTCCTGACTTGCCCTTCGTGGACAGCAACTACTACAAACACAAATTCGGCCTGGAGGACCGAAGAACAATATTGACGTTTGGCCTGCTCAACAAGAACAAAGGGATTGAAGCAATGCTCGAAGCGCTGCCGGACATCGTCGCCGCCGAG
Organism: Sedimentisphaerales bacterium; assembly: GCA_035529475.1. Lineage (GTDB taxonomy): Bacteria > Planctomycetota > Phycisphaerae > Sedimentisphaerales > Anaerobacaceae. Next base: position 2,403 of record DATKWR010000013.1, read on the forward strand.
CCGTCGGTGATCTACCTCGTTCTGGGCATGACGCATCCGAACGTACTCAAGCACGAGGGCGAATCCTACCGGTTCAGCCTCCAGCGAATGGTCAAGAACCTCAATCTGGAGGAACACGTCATTTTCCACAACCGCTTCGTGAATGACAAGGAGCTTCACAATTTCCTTTGCGCCGCCGACATCTATGTCACGCCCTATGTAAGCGAGAAGCAGTTGACCAGCGGGACATTATCATTTGCCGTCGGTACAGGCAAGGCCGTGGTTTCCACGCCGTACTGGGCGGCTCAGGAGTTGCTGGCCGACGGGCGAGGCAAGCTCGTGCCGTTCGGCGATTCGAAGCACCTAGCGCGGGCCATCATAGACCTGCTTCAAAATGATTCGACGTTTTATTCGCTGCGAAGACAAGCGTATGAGTACGGCCGGTCCAGAACCTGGCCCAAGATCGGCCAGGCGTATTGGAAATTGTTCAGCGCCAGGCGATTGCCCGTACGAATCCCGGCCAAGACCAAGCTGACCGCCACCGAGACCCTATCGAACATCGAGGCGCCCGAGCCCTCGCTGGCCCATCTGAAGAAATTGACCGATGACACCGGCCTCTATCAGCACGCCAAATTCACGATACCCAACCGCGCCTGGGGTTACTGCACCGACGACAACGCCAGAGCGATCATCGCGGTGATCAAGTACTATTCGCAGTATTCCGAGCCGCAGGCCCTGGAGCTTCTGGACAGGTACCTGTCGTTTGTCATTCACTCCCAGAACGAGGACGGCACCATCAGGAATTTTATGAACTTCGACAGAACCTGGCGCCAGAGCGAACCTGCCAACGACGCTTTCGGCCGAGTGTTGTGGGCTTTCGGGGCGGTCATTGCCAACCCGCCGAACCCATCCTATCTGTCGATCGCCAAAGATTGCTTTGACATATCCGTTGGGCTCGTCCAGCGCCAGCTCCCCAAGGGCATGGCGTATTCGATCCTCGGCATGAGCGATTATCTCAGACATTTCCCCGGCGCCAGCGAGATCAAACGCGAACTGGAATTGGCCGCCGACGGTTTGCTGACTCAGTACCAGGAAAACAGCTATCCGGATTGGCAATGGTTTGAGGAAGTCCTCACGTACGACAATGCGGTCCTGCCCCACGCATTGTTCGTCGCGACCTCAACGCTCGGCAACAGGAAATACCGGGAGATTGCAGAAAAAACCTGCAAGTTCTTGTTGGCCAACACGTTCAACGGCGATCTTTTCAGCTTTGTCGGCTGCCAGGGATGGCACGAACGGGGCAGGCCGAGGGCGACGTTCGACCAGCAGCCCATAGAAGCCGCCAGCACGGTCCTGATGTTGAGGGCCGCGTATGACTGTACCCAGGACAGCCGGTTCCTGACCCTTCAGCGCAAAGCCTTTGATTGGTTTCTCGGCCTTAACGACCTGCGGATTCCCGTCTATGACTTCACGACAAAGGGGTGCAACGACGGTCTGACCCCTGAGGGAGTCAATACCAATCAGGGCGCCGAAAGCATGCTCAGCTTTCTATTGAGCCTGCTGGCCATTGTCGAAAGCTACGCCTTCATTGATAAGACCAAACCGGGTGACGGCGCTGCATCGGCCCAGAGAGCCAAAGAAGCCCAACCCCTCCCACGTGCGTCAGCCGAGGCCAAACGCAAAGAAAGCCCGGTCGAAGAGCTCATCTGACACCGCTACCCTGACGTGCACCTCCAAGTCATCGTGCCATGTGTGGCACACCATAGAAGAAGGGCTGCAAGCGGGATGCTTGCAGCCCCTTCAGTTGCAGATATGCGTATTATCGACAGAGACGGTTTCTACTTCTTGCTCGTGTGGTTAGTTGATCATTCCTCACCACGGAATCTGAGGTCGGTGTCGTCCAGGTCGAAATCCCCGCCGAATTGCTCGTAGGTCGTACCATAGGCTGGCAAGGTTTTCGCCTCGGACAAATCGGTTTCCCCTGGGTCTGCTGCACCGGCGCCTTCCGTGAGGCCGACCAGGCCGTCGCTGGCTGAGACCGCTCCGTAGGTAATGTCAACCTGGCCACCGCTCCTCAGTGTTATTGAGAAGTTATTTGCTCCACCT
>DATKWR010000014.1:0-3537 GCA_035529475.1 Sedimentisphaerales bacterium
GCCCTCGACGGCGAGGTGACCTGGTCGCTCTGGCTTAAGACCGCTCCAGGCACTGTCGGCCGATCAGTCATGGTTCAGGGTCCTGCCGGCGCGGCGCATGTCCAGGGTAATAGATCGATCGCCGTCGAACCCTCGGGCGCGATCATGCTGCGTGCGCACAGTGTGGCAGCTTTGGCAAATTTCAATTCTAACATGCGGGTCGATGACAACGAATGGCACCATGTGGCCGTAGCGATTGCCTTTGAAACCAACGGCGCCAATGATACGCTGAAGGTTTGCATTGACGGTGACTTGGGCTTGGGTTTTGAGACCGATAGCGCGGATATAAACCAATATGGTGGCGCAGCCGGCGATTTCATTGTTACCCTCGGTGCGCGAGGGACCTTCTACAATGGCCTGCTGGACGACGTTGCCGTCTTCAACCGAGCCTTGTCACAAGAGGAAATGGCGGGACTGGCTGGCAGGACCGACTCCTTTTACAGGCCGTTTTGACGTAGCATTGATGTGAGGGCCGCATTTCCTGTTTTCGGAGCATGGCTCACAGGATGTGTATTACTTGGGGCCTGGACTGATTTGTTCGGCGCAGGCCCCTTCGTTCTTGGGGAGGCTACAGCGTTTGTCAGGCTGAATGAGGAAAGAAAGCCCCTGCACGGAGATTGGTGCCAAGAGCAGAGGCTTTCTGTTGAGGCGTATCATCGGTTCTCATTTTAGTGAGACCCGTCAGATAATGCAATTGTGGGGACCGCGTACTTTTGCGCGCAAGATGCCCATTGAGACCCCAATCCTCTGGCCGAACGTGAGGTTGTCGAAGCACTCCATGCCAAATTCGTAGTCGTCCAATATACCCATGATTGTCTCGTAGAGCAGAGACAACAAGGCTTCGGCAAAGACTATCGCGTGACAAGCGCAGTTGGTACCACCTTGAGAAGACCGCATGCGATTGGAGTGACTGTCGCGTAAGAAGAACAAACAGTAGCTGATTTCAAGATTGATTGGTCCTGATGGCTACTCCCCTGCGGTCCAATTCAGATATGACCATAGAGATCAAAGCCTTGACATCACTCGCATTAGACATGGATGAATAACTGTACCCTATGGGGTCCCGGGACGCCCGAACGTTGACGTCCGCAGGCACACCGCGCTGCCATCTGCGAGGGCCACGTAAAGGTTGCTCCCCGCGGTCGCCATGCCGTCCCAAACCGGCATACTGGGCAATGCCATCTCGGCCAGTACGGTCCCGTCGGAGGGCGAGACAGCCAGCAGCAATCCCGGGGCTTTGCCCTCAAGAGCATCTTGTGAGACTGATTCACTGCTACGCGGACCGGCCACGAAGAGGACGTTCTCTGTCTTTACCATGGCCCACACCTGAATCGGGATTTGTTTCCACCAGTTGAACTGGACCTGATGCTTGCCGGCCAGCGCCAGGCTTCGGTATTCCCTCGCCGTCCGGTCCAGCGGCACATCGCTCTGCTTCGGGCAGGCGAAGAGCGCAAACGTGCCGCCCGGCTCCGTATTCATCTTTGCGTAGTGGTTCTGTCCGAATCCGTAGATCGTGTCGTCGTCCTCGACCAGAATATGGCCTGAGGGGAAGAGCGCGCGGCTCAATCGCACATCGTAGAATGCGCCCTGGTGGGGCGAGGTGTAAAGAGGGGCGTATGTCCAGATCAGCCGGGACGTCGTGTCCGAACTGAGGTAGCCGTCCGGGCCGTGCAGGTGAGTGATCCGACCCGTCTGTGGCTTGCCTGCCTTGTCCAGGCTCTGATGCCGCATGAAGAGCCGCTGCCCATCGCTGGATAGGATATCATTCAGGAAACCATCCACGCCCTGCTCGTCCAGAGTCTGTGAGCCATCCTCTTGGCGCGTTTCCAGAACCGTGTCGACGACCTTCCGACCCGTGTGGGGCTCCAATCCGTAGAACCGCAGGCCGCCATCGAGGTACGACGACTTGCCGGCCGCAAAGTAAACGGTGCCGTCGATGACCAGAACGCTGCCGTGAACCGGCCAGACGGATTCCAACTGACCGCGAGAGACGATCAAACGTTGCTCAGGAGCGGCCAGGAAACGCCACACGAGCGATCCGTCCGCGGCGCGCAACGCAACCACCGACCCGTCCCGACATCCGGTCAGAACCAATCCCTCATAGACCGTGGGCGGGGAGTCGATCCGGGCGTCAAAGCTGTATTGCCAGAAAAGTTCGCCCGTTTCCGCCTGGAGGGCGTAGAGTACATGCTCGTTCGTTGAGGCCAGGAAGACGCGGCCGTCGGCGACGACCGGGCTGGTCAGGTTCCCACCCAGTTTCGTCTGCCAGCCGGGCAGTAGTCCGGAGCCGACCTTCGTTGTTGCCTTGCCGGAGCGCGCCGCGTCGTGGCGGTAGGTGGGCCAGTCGTCGGGACGGGGCTCGGCTCCGCTGCCCAGTGTTTGTCCATAGGCAGGGCCGCGCTGCAGCCGCTCATCCTCAGAGATTTGAACCTCCCTTGCCGAGGAGGGCTGGGCATTCAGGGCCATGAATCCGGATAGCTTTGCGCGGATGTAGCACGCACAGTTGTGAGGAGGAAAATACAGGAGGCCGTTGGCGGGCAGCACGCCGAAGTAGCAACTCCCGCGGACCCAGTGGTGGGCCGTCACATTACCGGTTGCCGTATCGAGAAACTCGATCCCGGCCCTTCCCGCAATCACCGTGCTGCCGATCACCTTCATCTGATGGCAACGGTGGTGCTGGAAGCGGAAGTCGTACTTGCCGCTTACGCTCTTCTCGACGGTGCCTGTCAGCGGGTCGTACGCGGTGAACGTGATGTCGTCGTTGATGGGTCGCCAGAGGTTCATACCGGCATCCGGCCCCCAGAGCGCCCCATCGAACCCGAACAGATCCACCGGCACCGAATAATTGGTGGCGGCGTACGGTGTGCGCCAAAGTTCTCGCCCATCCTCCGCAGACAGCACATTCAACTGGCGCCCCCCGGCGAAGGCCACCACGTCTTCATAGATGAGCAGCGTTGGCGCAAACTGGGGCGCCAGGATGATCCTCAATTTCTCCGCTCCGGGACTGTCCGAACTCCAACTGTCCTTGAGCGTGATTGCCTGGCCGGTGGGCGGCGATGTCCAGCGCGGCGAGCCCGTTCGCAAGTCAAAGCTCCGGATGACTTTGCCATCATGGTAAACCACTTGTTTCCCATCGGCGGTCAAAGTCATCGGTAGAATGGTGCCGGCCTTATGCTCCCAGAGGAGCTTGCCGGTGTCGGGGCTTAAGGCAACGATGCGCATGTCCCGATTCAGACTGCGCCAGAAATCCACAGTATCACTGGCATTCACCATAGCCACCAGGATGTCTTCCGACACGAGGAACTCCTCGACCTTTGCAGTCTCATCCAGCACGCGGATGATCTGCCCAGTGGCTGCATCCAGCACGCTGACCGGCGCCCCGTCCCCCAGGGGGGCATAGACCCGGTCACCAACTGCCACCAACCGGCGGTTCACCTGGGCGGGTCCAACTTTCTTTCCACCCTTCGCTCCACCCCAACTGGGCAGTTCATGTCGCCA
>DATKWR010000015.1:0-4497 GCA_035529475.1 Sedimentisphaerales bacterium
TCAAACAAATCCAGCCTTAAGTATTCTAACCGAATGAAGCAATGAATTCACGTGGAAATTACCCCGGCAGCCGCTTCTTTCGACCGGCGGTTGACGCAGTATCGCTGCGAGAGTAATCTATGCGGCGACGGTGAATTCGAACAACGGCTCACGTTCTCTAAGGGAGCGAAGACAATCAGGAGGCAAACAGACGGCATGAAAGATCTTCACGGTTTCAAGACAATCGTTCAAGTACTCGCTTTTTCCGCATCCCTCGTGGCTTGCCAACACTGTGCGGGCCAGGGCACGCTTTCCGACTACAAGCGGGCCCTTGATTTAAGTGAAGTCACCGCCGACAAAGTCTTCAGGCAGCGTGTCACTGCTCACTGGTTTGCCGACAACACAAAGTTCTGGTATCGCAACGACTTGGCGGGTGGTGCCAGGGAGTTCATTCTGGTGGATGCCAAGCGCGGCCAGCGCGGGCCTGCCTTTGACCACGTGCGCCTGGCCGCGGCACTGGCCAAAGCGACCGGCGCGAACCTCAGGGCCGACCGATTGGAAATCGACAAACTGGAGTTCATCGAGTCCGAACTTGCATTCACCAGCCAGGGCAAACGCTGGAAGTACGATTTGGGCAACTACGAGATTCAGGCCGTCTCCGAAAAGGAACAAACAACTTCTTCCCTTCCGGCGAGGGCTGAGCCGCGACCGAGCACGCGGACGGGCGAAGAAACTTCGATCACTTTCATAAATCGCACCGATGACGCCGTGGAGGTTTATTGGATAGATACTGAGGGGCAGCGTCGCCAGTACGCGACAATCCCCGCCGGAGAGCAGCATCGCCAGCACACGTTCGCCGGGCACGTTTGGCTTGTCGCGCAAAAGGATGGAAACAAAACCGCCGTCTTTGTAGCTACGGAAAAGCCCGCCGAGGCCATCATTGATGGCGAGTCTCTTCGCGAAGCTGCCGACAGGCCGAGATCGGGGCGCGGATCCCGGCCGCGCCGGGCCGAATCGCCCGATGGAAAATGGTCTGCGCTTGTCAGAGACGACAACCTGTACGTGCGTAACCTCGAAGAGGACACAGAGATCGCCTTGAGCGACGACGGCACAGAAGAACACGCTTTCGAAGAAAGATTCTACTGGTCGCCGGATTCGAGAAAGCTGGTGGCGCTGCGTACCAAAAAAGGCTACGACAGGCAAATCCATCTCATCGAGTCCTCGCCCGAGGACCAGTTGCAGCCGAAACTGCACACGCTCTCTTACCGCAAGCCGGGTGACGAGATTCCCGTGGCCAAGCCGAAGTTATTCGACATCATCCAAGAAGAGCACATCCCTCTTTCGGACGAGCTCTTTGCGAATCCCTGGAGTATCTCTGAGATTCGCTGGGTGCCCGACTCCAGCCGGTTCACGTTCCTCTACAATCAACGCGGGCACCAGGTCCTGCGCATCGTCAGCGTGGACGCCGAAACCGGCCGCGCGCGGTCCATCGTGGAGGAACAGAGCAAGACGTTCATCGATTACGCGGGCAAGCGATTCAATCATTACCTCGACGAGACAAACGAAATTATCTGGATGTCCGAACGGGACGGCTGGAACCATCTCTATCTGTATGATTCGCAAACGGGGTGTGTGAAGAACCAGATCACCAAAGGCCCGTGGGTGGTCCGCAGCGTCGAGCAGGTGGACGAACAGAAGCGGCAAATCTGGTTCGAGGCCGGCGGGATTCGGCCCGGCCAGGATCCGTACTACGTACACCTTTGCCGCGTGAATTTCGACGGCTCCGGCCTTGTGATCCTGACCGAGGGCGACGGCACGCACAAAATCGAGTTTTCGCCCGACCGCCGATTCTTTCTCGATCAATGGTCGCGAGTGGACCAACCCCCTGTCACAGAATTGCACGACGCCGAGGACGGCAAGCTCATCTGCGAACTGGAACGCGCCGACTGGGACGAGCTCTTGAAGACCGGCTGGCACCCGCCCGAGCGATTTGTCGCCAAGGCCCGGGACGGCGAAACAGACATTTACGGAATCATCATCCGCCCGAGTAACTTCGACGCCGCGCGCACGTATCCCGTGATTGAGAAGATCTACGCGGGTCCGCAAGGCGCCTTCGTGCCGAAATCCTTCGGGCTCCAAACCCGCGAGCATGCGCTTGCCGAACTCGGCTTTATCGTTGTCCAAATCGACGGCATGGGCACTTCGTACCGTTCAAAGGCGTTTCACGACGTCTGCTGGAAAAACCTCGGCGACTCGGGCTTTCCCGACCGCATCTTGTGGATGAAAGCTGCGGCGGTGAAATACCCCCAGATGGATATTAGCCGGATCGGCATCTATGGCGGCTCGGCGGGTGGGCAAAGCGCTCTGCGCGCGCTGCTGGCTTATGGCGATTTCTACAAAGTCGCTGTCGCTGATTGCGGCTGCCACGACAACCGGATGGACAAAATCTGGTGGAACGAGCTATGGATGGGCTGGCCCATCGGGCCGCACTACGAGGAGCAATCGAACGTCACGCAGGCCCACAACCTGCAGGGAAAATTGCTGCTGACCGTCGCGGAGCTGGACAGGAACGTGGATCCCACCTCGACGATGCAGGTCGTCAATGCGCTCATCAAGGCGGACAAAGATTTCGATCTGCTGGTCGTACCGGGCCGCGGTCATGGCGTGGGCGAAACGCCTTACGCCAACCGGCGACGAATGGATTTCTTCGTGCGGCATTTGCTCGGTGTCGAGCCCCCCAGCCGGGACCAGACCCGCGACAACAACGACGGCTGACAAGGTTAAGCCAGACGCTTCCTTGAGTAACATCAAGTTCGACACAACTAAAGCCGCCCACTATGCTTATGGTGCCGATGCCGGCTTTGTCGGCTCCCCAAGGTGCTCTGTTGTCTTCTCCTCCCGCGCTGACTGTCCTAAAACGTCCTTTATTGCCTCGTCCCTCAGCTTTCTTAGCTCCTCTGTCAGATCGCTTTCCCGCAACATAAATTCAAGGAAGTATCTCCCGCCGTCCATGGGAATACTGATCTTTCCGACATAGCCATCGCCGGTCCCTTCGCTGCTCTTGGTTTTTGCGGCTGCAGTTTCTTCTTTTCGGGGTTGTTTTGGTCCATATATCTCTATTCGATTCGCAGAGGTATCGAAAGAAATTCCTTCGCCATCTACTGTACTGACTATGCTGCGTAGAACCTGTCTGAGCGTCGTGTTTTGCACGTTGACCACGATTCTCCGATCCAACCACGAAGGCACTCTCGTGTTTACAGTGAGTTCCATACCGGCCCACCCGGCAAGCCGTTGAAGGATCACATCCGCCCTTTCGTCCTTGAAGGAAATGTCAACCACCTGGTCAAGTTGCGCTTCTCGAAAATCGTGCTCAGTGACAAGCCGTATCACAGGAACCGGATTCAGAGAATCCGGCCCCGAGAGGTACCAGCATGGCGTGTTACGCGCGCTGCCCACTTGCTCCAACAGAATGGGCAGCGTGACCGGCAAAGAGCCTTTATCGCCTGCCGATGACTGAAGTATCGTATGCGCTCTTCCAGGTATGTCATAGGGAAAAAAGGAGATCGCCCCGTACGCTTCTGCGAGCATGCTCACGAGCTTCTCCTGTGGGAAACCAGGTGATACTGATATTCTAAGCGAATACATTTTCTTCAGTAACTCAAGCTGCTGAGTGCTTGGCCTGCCTATTACATGTTCCAACTCCTGACGCGGATAAATCGTTATTTCGTCTTCCCCCACCGCATATCGCATAAAGAAGGGATTCAACATTTCGGTCATGCCGTCCGCCAAGGGCCCTTCCAGCGTCACCGACAATCTCGTCGCCTCGCCGTAGGGCAGCTTCCAGACGGCTTCATCCGACAACGCCAGTTTCACGCCGGCTTTTTGCCCAATTTCGCCCAGAGCCTCGGCGATAGTCACGTCTCTTAGTTGGATCTCAACATTGGCATTCAGCTTTTCCAATAACCGAGCCTTATCCGCTTGAGCGGCATCGGCGAAAACCCAAACCAGAGCCAAGGCCAATGTAGCGACTTTGCCAACATTCTTCGCGCTCATCTTCTTCTCCTTTGTCTCAAGAGTCTGTTCACAACAAACACATCAAATCCGCCTCTTCTCTGTCATACTCGTTCTCTGCAAGCGTCCGGCTCGGCGCACTGATTATTATCCATGCAGCCCGGCCACTCTCTGCCTCCAAATCACCGTCGCGGTCGATTATTTCAACATCACATTTCACCGCCCCTTTGTCTGTACGTGGTTCCTGAACGGTCGCTAATAGCTTGCCGCTCGCGTCCTTGATCTGAATCAAAACGGCCCCCTGCTTGTCAACGGACTCAACGACGGCAGAGCTGCCCCGGGGTTCCTGCATGTCCGACGGTTCGTGTGTTCTGAATACCACCGCAACAAATATGAGCGCTGCAGCAGCAATTCCAGCCACCAGTTTGAAGAAAGCTGGATATCTCCTCGGCGGATTCTTGATCTGCCGGGCCTGGTCCAACCGAGCGGAGATTTCATGTGTCAGGC
>DATKWR010000016.1:0-4216 GCA_035529475.1 Sedimentisphaerales bacterium
AGACCCTTCTGCAAATCGACCAAAGGCTTACCGCCCCAGTCGCCGCGGATGGAATCAGTAAAGGCCTGCCCATAGCCGGTGGAACCGTGAAAATCCACCATTACGGCCGCATAACCGGCCCCGGCGTAGGCCTGCGGGTTCCAGCGATAGTGGAACATGTTGCCAAAAGAGCCCTGCGGGCCGCCGTGAATAAGAAAAGCCACAGGGTATTTCCGGGAAGGGTCGAAATCGACAGGCTTGACGAGGTAGCAATGGACCGTTTCATCGTTCCAGCCGGCAAACGTGAACTGCTCGTAATCGCCCATGCGAGCGACGGCGATTTTCTCCGAATTGATGTTCGTAATCTTGCGGACGTCACCGCCGTCCGGTCCGACCGAATAAAGCTCCGCGGGGCTCCTCAGATTGTTCAAACAATAAATTATCCCGTCGCCTGCAACGGCCGGCGAACTAATGCTGCCTTCTTTGACGACAACCTTAACAGCACCTGTTTCTACATCGACGGCGAACAGAGACGACTGGCCCGTGTTGCCCGCTGTGGCGTAGATGGTTTGTCCATCGCCCGAAAAGCAAAAGGACGAAGGGCTGCGGTCCCACTGCTCGGTCAGAACTCTTTCCGTGCCGTCCGGCCAGCAGCGCAGGATGATTCGAAATCGGTCCGATTCGTAGCCGGGCCGGCTCATCGCCAGATAGGCCAGCGTCTTGCCATCCGGCGAGAAAACCGGATTCGTGTCCCAGGCATCATTGCTCTGCGTCAGACATTTCGGCGGCTCAGACCCGTCAACGGGCGCCAGGTAGAGATCGAAGTCCGTTGACCAGGGTTCCTCTGCGCCCACGTCCCTGGCGGCGAAAACAATGCCCTCGCCGTCAGGGGTAAATGAGATTTCTTCCGGGCCGCCGAACGGCTTGGAGGGCGTGTCGGCATCCATGCCGTGCATCACGTCGATGGCCTTGCCTCCGCCCGCTGGCATCACAAACAAATGCGACCGCCGGCCGTCCATCCACGTGTCCCAGTGACGGACGAATATTCGCTCGTAAATTTTCCCGCTCGCCTTGGCCTTGCCGATCCTTTCAAGTCTGTCCTTCGTCTCGGCCGGCGTGTTGGCGTCCGGGAATACGTCCATCGTAAAGGCGATCTGCTCTCCATCGGGCGAGACAACGAGATTGCCCACGTCGAGGGATTCATCTGAAACCTTTTGGGCTTCCCCGCCGTCAATCCTGATGCGCCAAACCTGCGAAGAGCCTGAGCGGCCGGAGATGAACCAGACCGATTTGCCGTCCGCCGACCAGCGGGGATTCGAGTCGCCTTCCGGATGCGACGTCAAACGGGTAAGAGCGGTCCCGTCGGCCCGAACAAGCCAGAGGTCCGTTCGCCCCTTGTTCGCTTCGAGGTCGGTTTCCCGTACAACAAAAACGACCCAGTTGCCGTCCGGCGAGACCTGCGGGTCGGAAATTCGATCCATCGCCAGCATATCGTGGATCGAGAACGGATGACTCCGGCCGGGAGCCGCCGCCGCGCCCGGGCCGGCGCATATCAACACGAACAGCAATAAAAATAAACGCATCAAATACATATCTTTCTCCTGCTCACTGAACTTCTGCAAAATTGAAGTTAGGCATATATTATTTCAGAAAATCGGTTTCACGATTTTCTGAAAATAATTGAGAACCGTATCATACGCCATTGTTGAGTCAAACGTTACGCATCGTGTTTTAGAAAGAAAAAATCGAAAAGGAAGATTTTTTCTTTCCAAAAGTATGCCTAACTTCTATTTTGCAGAACTCTTGTTCTCAATCAGACCGCGTTCCCTGCACGGTCTGTTTTTCGTCTTTGGTCAGTGTAATTGGAATATCAAGCCAGAACGTTGTGCCTTCAGTCCGTCCCTTGGGAGGACTCTCCAAGCCGATGCTGCCCGCGAGCATGGCCGCCAGCTCCGTGCTGATGGCCAGCCCCAGGCCGCTGCCGGTCGATTCGCGAATGATGGAACCATCCGCCTGGCGGAATTTCTCAAATATCTTCTGCCTGTCCGGCTCGGCAACCCCGCAGCCCGTATCGGTCACGGCGATCCGGATCATTCGCGCCTCGGGCCCCGTGTCTCTGGCGCCGGGCGACGGGAACTGAGCTTCAATCTCGATTCTGCCGCGCGAGGGCGTAAACTTCACGGCGTTGCTCATGAAATTGTAAAGAATCTGCTGAACCTTGCCCACGTCGGTCACCAACGGCGGCAAATCCGAATTGAGGATCAGCTTGACCTTGATCTTCTGTCTCTTGGTCAGCAGTGAAAACTGAGACAACACATTTTCCAGCAAGCTCTCCACGGAGGCTGTCTCTACATGCAGCCCGAGCTTGCCGGCCTGAGTCTTCGCCAGGTCCAGCAAGTCGTTGATCATTTTCAGCAAACTGTTGCCGCTGGTGATAATGTTCTGCGCATACCTTTGCACCTTTTCTTTTTTCAAAAGAAGCGGTTTGTCCCGCAAGACCTGGGCAAAACCCAGAATCGCATTCAAGGGCGTCCTGAACTCGTGCGAGATGTTGGCCAGGAATTCGCTCTTGACTTTGTTGGCCTTGAACAGCTCGATATTCCGCTCGGACAGCTCGGAGATTTTCATATCAAGCTGTTTATTCGCCTGGCGGAGTTTCTCCTGCGTCGCCACAAGCCTGTCGAGCATGTGGTTGAACGCCCTGGCCAGTTTTTCGTATTCGTCGCCGGTGGCAATGGCACTTCGTATTTCAAGATTCCCTTCGGCCACGTTGTTGGCCAGCGCCCGAAGCTGCCGAATGGGCCGAAGAATCAGGCCTTGCGTGATTATGTAGAAGATGACGATCGCTCCGGCGCCGCCGATCAGGCCGGCCACAATGGTCCAGAAACGATTCATAAAGACCGTTTTGCTGACTTCACCGCCAAGGTCCCGCAACTGGATAATGACCGCCCCGATGGGCTCGTTGAGTCCGAATGCACTCGCGGTGGCCTGGGGATTGTGGCAGGTCAGACAGCGATCCGTCGCTTTGAAAATCCGCACGTACGTATTCTGCGAAGGTCCGTCCCGCTTTGCCATCAGAATGTCTTCATCCCTGTCCTGGTCGGACCTGAGAGTCTTGATTCTCTGGGCGATCTTTTCGTGCAACGGCGAAATATTCTTCTGGCCCTCTTCAGTGAACCGAATCCAGGAAATCTCCGTATCGTTCGCATCCCGCACCTGTCCGACGTTGTCCAGAGGCGAGAGAGTCTGGCCGCGGTCCTTGAGCTGGAAATGGCGATCCAACAGCACACTCGACCTCGAGCGCCCGGTATCGAACAGGTCTTTCTTCGTAAGCTGACCCATCCACACGTACAATATGGACAGGGCCATCGCCAGGACCAGAAGCACGGCCGCCCCAAAGGTCAGTTGGACTTTCCTCGCCAGCGACAACGGCCGCAGCCGCAGCAGCTTTGAAAGCTTTCGCCGGATACGTTTCAAATCGATTCGCATTACCCGTGATTTCGCCAAAAAGACACCGTGTTGGGACAACCGGTGTTTATCTCTCATCCGCCTTCACTTGATGCAATTCGGCCCTGAGCTTTGGAAGGGCCTGCGGATATTTCGTTCTGATAAACTCCACCAGCTTCTCCCGGACCTCGCAACGCAGGCCCCACGCAGCCGAAGCGTCCGCGGCGCTCATCAGGGCCCGCAGCTCCACCGAACGCTCGGACGTGTTCGTCACCTGCAGCACGCAGACTTTGCCGTCCCAGAGCTGCGATTCTTTCAGGACGCGGGCAAGCTCCTCTCGTACGGAGTCGATGGGAACGGTATAGTCCACGTAGAGAAACACGGTGCCGAGAATGTCCGCGGTGACGCGAGTCCAGTTTTGAAAGGGCTTTTCGATGAAATACGTGACCGGGACAATCAGACGCCTCAGATCCCATATCCTGACGACCACGTAGGTCAGCGTGATCTCCTCGATGCGGCCCCATTCGTTTTCCACGATCACGACGTCGTCCACGCGGATCGGCTGGGTGAAGGCAATCTGCAGCCCGGCGATAAAGGCCGCAATCGTCCGCTGAGCGGCCATACCCACGACAATGCCGATTATCCCCGCCGAAGCCAGGATTGTGGTGCCGAGCTGCCGGACCTTCGGAAAGGTCATCAGCATCGTGGCCAGCGCGACAAGACCCACCATGATAATCACAATTCGCTTCAGGACCCTGAGCTGGGTATGGACTTTGCGGGCCCTCAGGTT
>DATKWR010000017.1:0-4387 GCA_035529475.1 Sedimentisphaerales bacterium
TCAATCTCGACTATAAGCAGATGGGCGTCGGCGGCGACGATAGCTGGGGCGCAAGAACGCACCCTGAGTACACATTGCCGACCAAGCCTTACCGCTACAGCTTCCGCCTGATGCCCTGCGCACCCGGCCTCGGTGACATCGGCCGGCTCGCGCGGCGCAGCGTGGCCGAAGTGCCGTGACAATACCGACGGGCGGTCGCGCCATCAACGCAATCGGATCCATTGCAACGGGGCCTGCACCGAACAAACCGGTGCAGGCCCCGGACTGATTAAATGCCGAACGTTGTTGCGTTCGGAAGAAGCATTTGCTCTTACGGCGTTCTCGCCTGGTAGAGGCGGATGTCGTCGATGAGCATCTTGCCTGCACCGCCGGGGGTTGTGGCGTTGCCTCGGGTCCCCAAGCCAATGGCGATCCTGTCCACGTTCGTCAGGTTGATGCCCAGGTCCGTAAAGCTCTGAAGCGGAATCACCCACTCCTGCCAACTGTCCGTCTGTGTTGCGTTGGGATTATCATGATAGACCACGGCAGGATTGCCGGTGCTGTTGGAGACCGTGACGTACATCCGCTCGGGAGCATTGGCCGGATCGCCGTGGAACCACAGCGATAATTCCGACACGCCGCCTTCGGTCCAGTCGCGAGAGACACTCAAAGTCAACTCCGCCTCTGAGTATTTGGCGACGAACTGTTTATTGTTGTTATAGAATAGCGGCATCGACTGGGCCCCGCCGTGACGGACACTCTCTTCCGTGTAGGAGACTGTCATTCCGTCGCCTACCTCCGAACCGGTGTTGTTACCGAGGTAGGCCGGTTCATTATCATGCGCGGCGTAGCCGAGGCCGTCTTTCCATGCCCACCATATCTGGTTCCCGTAAGCGTCATAGCTCTCGAAATCATCTATGATCAGGAAGTCCGCCGTGGTAAAGCTCCAGACCGAGCCCTGCCAGGGACTGTCGGGGTGCAGATCGTTCACTTCATCCACGCGCCAGTAGTAGGTTGTGTCCCAGTCGAGCTTTGCAGGCGAAAAACTTGTAGTCGTCTGCCGACCCTGGTAGAGGCCTGTCGTGCTGGTGTCCGCGGCAGCAACGGCGGCAGCATCGGTACCGAAATACACGTCGTGCTGGACCGCATGATCGCCACTTGTCCATTCGAGCATAGGCGTCTGCGTTACATTTACAGCTTTGCTGGTCGGCTTGATCAGGCCGGCCCTGAGCGGCGGGGAAAGGGCCGCAGCGGGGATGACCTCCAACGGGAAAGAATCATGTGCCCAGCGCAGATCGGCCTGGGCGTTACCCGTCGTGGCGAAGTACAACATCTTTATCGATGCGAACTCGCCGGCGACCAGATCTATCGTGCTTCCTACCTCTAAAGCAGCCTGGGCGCGCCAGGCCTTGCCTATTTCCACACCATTGACATAGAGAAGAATGCCATCATCGGTTGTACTCTTGAAGGTGTACCTGCCGTCCAGTGGTACCTCCAATTCACCCGTCCAGCGCACCGCGAAGTTGTCTTCGTTGATTACGCCGGGCTCGGGCGACCCGTTGCCCCAGCGGAAGTCAATGCCGGGATCAATTCGCGTCAGCGCCACGTTCTGGAAGGGCGATTCGGGCGGGTCCGGTACGCCGCCTCCATAGTTGGCGTATTCACCCACGAGACCGCCCCCCGGTCTGGTCGTGGTGAAGCTCCATACGTTACCTTTGTGCCACTCGGTGCCGTTAAACGAATCTACTCGCCAGTAATACGTCGTTGCGAGTTCCAGAGGACCCGGATCGAAGGTTGTCTTGCCGGCGCTGGCAGCGCCTGTGGCATTTTCCACTTCGACCGGATCCGTTCCGAAGTACACGCTGTACAGGGCGGCGCCCCACTTCGCGGTCCAGCTCAGATCGGTATTGGTATTGACAAACTTCATCGTGTCGGCCGGAATCGGCTTGTATGCCCCGCGCGGAGGCAGAGTGAAACTCCAAACGACCCCCTTCCATGGGCTGTCCGGATTGCCTGGGTTGACCTCGTCCACGCGCCAGTAATAGGTCACGCCGGGCTGGAGGCCTTCCGGAGCCGGGTAGCCCGCAAAAC
Organism: Sedimentisphaerales bacterium; assembly: GCA_035529475.1. Classification (GTDB taxonomy): domain Bacteria; phylum Planctomycetota; class Phycisphaerae; order Sedimentisphaerales; family Anaerobacaceae. Next base: position 2,071 of record DATKWR010000017.1, read on the forward strand.
CGACCAACTGGAGGGTGGATGTGGTATTGCCCACAAAGGTACCCTCGGCACCAAGATCGACGTCCTCGAAGTTTGTACCGAAGTACACGTCGTGGGAGACGGCCCATGTTCCAGGCTGCCAGCCCAGACTGGCCCAGTTCTGCTCGATGGTGACACCGTCGGCGGGGCTCGGCCCGGCCGCCAGCGGGGCCGGCGGACCGGCCATCACTTCAGCAAGCTCTGCTTCGGTAAGAGCCTTTGTGTAGATGCGCACTTCATCGATGATGCCATCAAATGGTCTGTTCTCCGCTCCGATGGGTTGGTTGCCGATGGCCGCCTGGACCGCCGGATCCAGAGCTACGGAAGTGCCTCCTTTGGCCAACGTGCCGACTTCCACGCCATTTTTGTAGATCTTCATGTTGGTGCCGTTCCACCAGATGGCGCCATGGATCCACTCGCCGACTTCAAAGCTGCCGGCCTTAATTTCCGAGGTTGCCTGTCCGTCGTTGGTCTTTAGGCGAAGTCTCAGAAACTTATTGCTGCCGATGCGGCTGGAACTGAACATCCACATGTGTTGGTTGCCGTCGCCGCCGAACGCCTTGGAGACCATCCGGGGGTCCTGGCCGGGGGTGTCCAGATTGTCTGCCTTGAACCAGCAGGTTATGGTCATCTGCCCCGAGGGAATATCGAGTCCCCCGAGCGAGACGCGCTCGCCGCCCTGGCCGTCAAAATGCAGGGCACTGCCGAACTTGCCGGCTACCCAGTCGGGGTCTTGGATGAACGTGCCGTCGTGTCCGTTACCGCTCGAATCGACGGCAATGGCGCCTGTGCCGTCGTCGAATTTCCACCAGGCCAGGAGGTCCGGATCCTGCGCCTGCGCGCAAAACGCCAGGGCGAGCAGTACTGTTAATGCTGACAATAGATGCGTTCGTTGCATGTCAGGCCTCCTTCGTGTAAATTGAGTGATTGAAATTGCTGCCGCCTCTTTACGCACGAAAGCGACGAACTTTGGAACCGGTTTTCCTGTGCCCGGTCCATACATTTGCCCATGATTTGATTCGACCTCCTTCCTCGTCATTGCCCAATAAACAGCCACGCCAAAACCCGGCTTAGGCGGCCAATAGCCCATCTATTATCGGATTAGGAAGTCGAACACCTCGACCTTATTGTTTTTACCAGATTGGCGCCTGCCCGTCAAGGCAATTTCTCGGAATTCGCTCCGCAGCGTCAAAAAGCCGACTGACGGCCAGTGAACCACTGCTTCTGCGTAGGAAATGCGAACCCTTCTCAGAAGATCTTCCGATAGATGTGGCAGTAAGGGGTTTTTCCGTTGTTTTTGTAGTAGTCCTGATGGTACAGCTCTGCAGGCCAGAATTTTCCCGCCGGGGTGATTTCGGTCTTCACGTCAAACCCCTTTTCCCTGAGGATTCCAACCAGTTTGACGGCCGCTTCTTTCTGCTTTTCGTCCTGGTAGAAAATGGCGGAGCGATATTGTTTGCCGACGTCGGGCCCCTGGCGGTTCAACTGCGTGAAATCGTGGGTCTCGAAGAACAGCCTGGCCAACTGCTCGTAGCTCGTTTTCGACGGGTCGTAAACTACCTCCACCGCCTCGGCGTGGCCCGTCGTGTCGGTGCATACCTGCTTGTAGGTCGGATTCTCAACGTGCCCCCCGGTGTAACCGACTGCTGTGGAAAGGACCCCCGGCGCTTTTTGAAGATGATACTCCGTGCCCCAGAAACAACCCGAAGCGAAAATCGCCCGCTCCGTCGGGTTTGTAGTGACGCCGTCAGGCGTTCCTTTGGATGCCGCTACAGACGCACTGCGATCAGCGGGGATGAAGTCCATCGAAATGGAGTTGACGCAGTAGCGCGTATTCTTGGGAGTCAGGCGCTCGCCCGCGAATACGTGGCCCAGGTGTCCGCCGCAATTGGCGCACAGGATTTCAGTCCGAACGCCGTCGGCATCAGGCTGCAATTTCACCGTTCCCGGAATCTGGTCGTCGAAGCTGGGCCAGCCGCACGTGGTCGGGAACTTGGATGAGGAATCGAAGAGCTTCTCGCCGCACTGCTTGCAGGCGTAAGTGCCATCTTTGAAGGTGTTGTAATATTCCCCTGTGAACGGTTGTTCGGTCCCCTTGCGGATGATGACCCGTTCTTCTTCGGGCGTGAGCTTTTTGTACATCATGGATCCCCTGTAGAAAGAAATCTCGTCAACAAAGATATCGGCGTCAAATTTTTTTCCCTCGGCGACGACGGCAACGCTCTTGAGCGTCCTGAGATTGAGAGGTCTCGCCAGAGAATTTGGCTTGAACCGCGCAAATGGAATCTCAATCTGCTGC
>DATKWR010000018.1:0-3454 GCA_035529475.1 Sedimentisphaerales bacterium
CAGCGGCTTGAAGGCGGGCAGGGATTTCCACCTGGCTTACTCGCCCGAGCGGGAGGACCCGGGCAACAAGGAGTTCACCACCCGGACGATCCCGAAGGTCGTCGGCGGGCTGACGAAAACGTGTCTCGATATGGCGTGCCGGCTCTACGGGGCGGCCATCGAGCGGACCGTTCCGGTATCGAGCCTCGAAGCGGCTGAGGCGGCGAAGATCCTCGAAAACGTTTATCGCTGCGTCAATATCGCGATGGTCAACGAACTCAAGGTCGTCTTCGACCGGATGGGCATCGATGTCTGGGAGGTCATCAACGCCGCGAGCACCAAGCCGTTCGGGTTCAAGGCGTTCTACCCCGGGCCTGGGCTGGGCGGCCACTGCATTCCGATCGACCCATTCTACTTGACCTGGAAGGCCCGGCAGTACGGGATGCCGACGCGGTTCATCGAGTTAGCCGGTGAAATCAACACCAGCATGCCGCATTACGTCGTTGCCAGGACTATCGAGGCGCTGAACGAACGCCGCAAGAGCCTCAAAGGCTCGAAGGTGCTCGTCCTGGGCCTGGCGTACAAGAAGGACATCGACGATTTGCGCGAGTCCCCTTCCATCGAGCTGATCGAGCTGCTGCGCGCGAAGGGCGCGAAGGTCGATTACAACGACCCGTACATTCCGCGAACGCACAAGCAGCGGCAGCATGATTTGAAGATGGTCAGTAAGAAACTATCGGCGAAGATGTTGGCGGGCTACGACGTGGTTCTTATCTCGACCGACCACAGCGATTACGACTACGGCTGGATCGTCAGGAACGCCAAGCTCGTAGTCGATGCGCGGAACGCCACGGCGGGCGTACGCCGAGCCCGCGGGAAAGTCATCAAAGCATAATAGAGACAGGGAGTCTTGATGCAGGTTCCGATTCTGGATTTGAAGGCGCAGTATGCGACCATCAAAGATGAAGTGACGCGCGCTATCAGCGGCGTTTGTGAGAGTCAGGCCTTTGCGCTCGGGCCGGCGGTCGCGGAGTTTGAGAAGAACATCGCCTCCTACTGCGGCAGCAAACACGCCATCGGCGTTTCGAGCGGGACCGATGCGCTGTTAGTGGCCCTGATGGCGCTGGGCGTCGGGCCGGGCGACGAAGTCATCACCACGCCTTTTACGTTTTTTGCCACTGCCGGCTGCGTCGTCAGGGTCGGGGCCAAACCGGTCTTTGTGGACGTCGATCCCGATTCTTTCAACATCGATCCGGCAGGCATCGAAGAGAAGATCACCGAGAAAACGCGGGCCATTATTCCCGTGCATTTGTTCGGGCAGTTGGCACCGATGAAGCCCATCATGGACATCGCCCGCCGGCATAATCTGGCGGTGATCGAGGACGCCTGCCAGGCTATCGGTGCCAGCCAGGACGGCGTGAAGGCCGGCAACTTCGGCGACTGCGGATGTTTCTCGTTCTACCCGACCAAGAACCTCGGCGGCTTCGGCGACGGCGGTTTAGTCACCGCCAACAGCGACGAGCTGGCGCAGCAGATCAGGATTCTCCGCGACCACGGCCAGAATCCCCGCTACTTCTACCACGTGATCGGGGGCAATTTCCGCCTCGACGGCATCCAGGGCGCCGTGCTGAACGTCAAGCTCAAATATCTCGAACGCTGGAATGACGCGCGCAGGCGGCACGCTGCGATGTATGACCGTCTGTTTGCCGGCTCGCCGATCAGGACGCCTAAGATCGATGCAAACAACGTCAGCATTTATCACCAATACACGGTCACGGTGCCCGACCGGGACGCCCTGCAAAAACACCTGGCCGAGAATGGAATCGGCTCGGCGGTGTTCTATCCGAAGTCGCTGCACGTGCAGGATTGCTTCGCGGAATTAGGGTATCGCGAAGGCAACATGCCGGTGGCCGAGAGGCTGTGCCGTGAGGTTTTGTCTTTGCCGCTCTATCCCGAGCTGCAGGCCGAGCAGATCGAACATATCGCGGCGACGGCGCTAACATTTTACGCACACAAGTCAGGACGACGAAGTTGTTGAAGGTCAGTGAAAATCCGCCTGCCGTTTGGCCTGAAGTGGAGTCGATTAGTGAATTCACCGGCCAGTGGTGGGTCGTCCATACCAAGAGCAGGAACGAGAAGGCCCTGGCGCACGATTTGATCGGCCGGAAAATCAGCTACTTTCTGCCGATGAGCTGGAAGGTCCGCCGCAAGAGCCGAAGAACGATACGGTCTCTGTTGCCCCTGTTCGGCGGGTACCTCTTTTTTTGCGGGACCGAGAACGACCGCGTCGAGCTGCTGCGTACCGACCGCGTCGCGAACCTGCTCGAAGTCAAGGACCAGCAGAAATTGGTCAGGGAGTTGCAGCAGATCGAGCAGGCGCTTCGGGCCGGTGTGCCGGTGACTTCTCACAAGTATCTCAGAGAGGGCCAGAAGTGCCGGGTCATGGCGGGCCCCTTGATGGGTTTGCAGGGCGTGGTTTCGCGGACCTCGGGCGCGACGCGACTGGTTCTGCAGGTCGATATGCTCGGCCAGGCGGCCAGTGTTGAGATTGACGTGGATATGATAGAGCCCGTTGATTAAGGGCACGAGTTCAGCAAGAGGGTCAGCTAAGGAGCCTGTGAAATGCAGATTTGTGTCGTCGGCGTCGGATACGTCGGATTGGTGACGGCCGCCTGCCTGGCGGAGGCGGGCAATACTGTCATCTGTGTCGATAATGACAGCGAGAAGATCGCCGGTTTGAAAAACGGCGAGATCCCGATTTACGAGCCGGGCCTGACGGAAATCGTCAAACGCAACGAGCAGCTTGGCCGGCTGCACTTTACCACGGATTTGAAATACGGCGTGGACAACGCGCACATCATCTTCCTTGCCGTCGGCACCCCGTCGGCGCCCGACGGCTCATCCGACCTTTCGGCCATCTTCTGCGCCGCTGAAGGGATCGCCGAGAACCTGAAACAGTACCGCATCATCGCTACCAAGAGCACCGTGCCGGTCGGTACGCACAAGAAGGTGGCGGAGTTGATCCGATCCAAGACGAAGGCGCCGTTCGACTATGTCAGCAATCCGGAATTCCTCAAGGAGGGCGCCGCGGTTGAGGATTTCATGAGTCCCGACCGGATTATCATCGGGGCAACAAGCCCCGAGGTCAGGCGGGTCATGCAGCAGTTGTACAGCCCTTTTATGCGGAAGAGAAGCCGCATCCTGTTCATGGATCCGGCCTCGGCGGAGATGACCAAGTACGCCGCCAATACTATGCTGGCGACACGAATCTCGTTTATGAATGAGATATCGACCCTGTGCGAGAAGCTCGGCGCCGACGTCGAGATGGTCAGGCAGGGCCTGGGCGCTGACTCGCGGATCGGCTCGGCGTTTTTGTTTCCAGGCGTCGGCTTCGGCGGCAGTTGCTTCCCCAAAGATATTCGGGCGCTGATTCATACGGGCTCCGAGTACGGCGTCGAGATGGCTATCGCCAGAG
>DATKWR010000019.1:0-5231 GCA_035529475.1 Sedimentisphaerales bacterium
ACTTACCGCCTTACCCGGGCATTGCCCTGCCAGATGCTCCAGATCTGATCCTCGTCCGCAGGCTGGGCGTAGTCGGTCAACAGCGTCGTGGCCAATGCCCCCGTGGCCCAACCGAACTGGACCCACTTGGCCGGCTCCCAGCCCCTGAGGATGCCGTAGAGCATGCCCCCGACAAAACCATCGCCCCCTCCGATCCGGTCGAGCACCGTTATCTCTCGCGGTTCGACCACATGCCAGTTGTCGCCGGCGGACATGATCGCACCCCAGAGGTGACAGTTGGCGCTGACGACCTGGCGGAGCGTGGTGGCAAACACCGTGGCATTGCCGAATGCCTTTTTGGCCTTATTGATCATGACCTTGAAGCTGTCGATCTTGTTCGCCAGGTCCGTGCCGCCCGCCTCCGGGCCCTCGATCCCCAGGCAGAGCTGGAAGTCCTCTTCATTGCCGACGAGTATGTCCGAAATGCCGGCGATTTCCGCGAAGATGTCGTGCAGCTCGGCCTCGCGCCCCTTCCAGAACGAGGCACGATGATTGAGGTCGAATGAGATACGGGTCCCGTGCTTCCTGGCGGCCCTGGCTAATTCGAGGCAGAAGGTGCCTGTCTCGGGTGAAAGGGCCGCGATAAGACCCGATAGATGAACGATTTGTACGCCCTCCTTACCAAATATCCGCTCCAGGTCAAAGTCCTTGACGTTCAGAGTCCGTCCCACCTCGCCGGCACGGTCATTATGTACCCGCGGCCCGCGCGAGCCGTAGCCGCTATCGGCGATATTGAACTGGTGGCGATAGCCCCACGGCCCGCCCTGATCCACCTCTTTGCCCTCATAGTCCATGTGCCGGCCGGCAAGATTGTCCTTTATGAACCGGGCGATCGGACTGCCTTTGACAAAGGTTGTCAGTACCTTGACAGGCAGGCCTAAATAGCTGGATACACTGGCCACATTGGACTCGGCACTGGTGGCCTGCATGATGAACGTATTACTGCTGTAAACAGGCTGGCCGTTGACCGGGGTAATGCGAACCCCCATACTCGTGGGCACGAGAAGAGAATAAGTATAATCCTGGCGAAATTCGATAGTCATAAGCAATATCCTTTCTACAACAATGCTATTGACATGTTACTTATTTTAGGATAAAATAATCGCAAATAAATCGGTCGGTGTCAAGACTGTCATAAACAGAAAAGGGATTATCTTGTAAGTAGTCTGTTACAGGATAAATGCTGATTTGTCATCTCTGAAAGCGTACCAATTGTCAAGTTGGCGTCATTAATAATTTCATTTTTTTTTCTTCATCCGGCTTCATGCATCGGTGGATCCGTCAGACCACTAAATTCCCATCAGTCTTCCGAAGGAAGATACGAAACGACCTCAATAAAAGGGAGAAATAAGTAAGATGTCCACAGATTCCTTGATTTAGGCGGATTTCAGGTAGCAGAAGTGGCTGTACCTCAGATACTCTTTCTAAAAATCCTTGACCGAATATGGCGGTTGCGTTTTTTGATAATACCTGCGAGGCTGGGATTATGTGTGGAACTGCTGAAAACCGGCTTCTATAATGGACGGCAACGCTCGCGGTGTGCCAAAATAGCAGGAAAAACGGGTCCTTGACGCAAGTGCTTGGTTTTTTTGGTGTTTTTTGTTGAACCTGCCAGAATATTGTTGACATTGAGATGAAATTATGTTATTAAAAACTTTAAGCTTGCAGGAGTCTTTCAGTGAAGTGTATATGGGAAATCCCGGATTAGAAGCAACTCTAAGACGTCAAGAAAACGGATTTGACAGAACACAAAATTGCTTTTGCGCATCTGACTGTTTTGTCAACAAATATGAGAGTAGCATCGCTCAGGCTGATGCTATTCTTCTAATAGTCATTTAGGGTACTTTTTACAGAAAGGGAAGATACATATGAGAAATAGAGCTTTCACACTAATTGAGCTGCTCGTTGTAATTGCAATCATAGCCATACTTATGGCGATCTTGATGCCAGCCTTGCGTCTGGTGCGGGAGCAAGCCCGTAGTATAGCCTGTTCCAGCAACTTGAAAACGCTGGTGTTGGGGTGGCGGCTTTATGCTGACGAGAATGACAGCAAGATTGTTGATGGGCAAACTCCAACCCAAATGATTCTTAGCTCGCCGTCATGGGTTCTGATGCCTCCGGATCCGGGAAATGCCTCTGTTGAGGAGAAAATTGAATATATCAAACAGGGCGCGCTCTGGACGTATATAAAGAATGTAGATGTTTACCGTTGTCCTTCGGATAGACGAAAGAACAGCCCGGCTCACATGCAGGCCTTTCGTTCGTATGCTCTGCCCGGAGGACTCAATGCTGTCCCCGACGGCACATGGGAGATTTCCAAGGTGTGCAAATCCTTGTCCGACATTAAGCAGCCCGGTCGAAAATATGCATTTTTACCCGAGTGTGATGTCCGTGGTTATAACATGGGCTCATGGGTCTTACGACCAGTCACGGGCAACTGGGCCGATGCCTTTGCCATCTGGCATCGGGGTCGGAGTACAAATTTTGGATTCGTTGATGGTCATGTGGACAAGCGTTCCTGGCAAAGCCAGGACTTGGTGGATTGGTGTTATCTGGCCCTGGATGAACCGATGAGGTTCAATTTCACCCGGGAGCCGCAACAGGGTGGAGAGGAGGAATTAGCTGATTTCCGCTGGGCGCTGACCGGGTACGCCTATAAGTCATTGACTGGGCAACTTAACATGTACTAATGGTGTGGTGAGGTGCATTATTAACATAAAGTAAGGAGGGTGCAAAGATGTGTAAGAAATTCAATCTACTATTGGCGTTGGCGATTTTCGTCTTAACGCTGCAGAGTACAGCGTTGGCGGCTGATCCCAATATGATTGCGATATACTGGATGGATGCCGGAGAGGGTAACACCGTCTGGGATTACTCCGGTAATGGACGCAATGGCACTATTAATGGAGCCGTATCGTGGTCCGGCGCCGGAAGGATCGGTGGATGTCTGGAATTCAGCGGTGGTATCGTTGAGATTAGAGACAATGTCGAGGATCTGCAGTTTGGTGATAAGGACGTTACCATCACCGCCTGGATCAAGACAGGAGCCATCAATCAGTGTTTCTTTAGCAAGGTCACAACCAGTGGCGTAGGGCACAATTACGCGTTGGGTGTAGGGCAAAACGGGGCCGACAACCTGGCGGCCTTAACCAACCGAAACCGGGCGAACATTAAATCCACCACTGATGTGAACGACAATGAGTGGCACCATATTGCCCTGGTGCAGGACCGTGATGATTCCGATTTCTCGGAACTCTGGTCCATGTATGTAGACGGAGTCATGGAAAGCCGTCTCCGAACGGATGTGGATGCCGATACCGGTGAGGGCGGTATGTACATCGGTCAGGCTGAGGAGTATCTGTCCAACAACTGGAGCGGTTTCGTGGATGAGCTGTATATTTACGGTTCGGTTCTGGATGATGCGGACATGCCCTTTGTCATGGATGGTGCCACCTGGAAGCCGCGGTCCCGTGATCTGATACCGGTTGATGGAAGCGTAATTACCGGGACATCTGTGGAACTGTCCTGGAGCGCCGGCTGGGCCGACACGGCCCTGGGCGAACACCTGGCACCGGATGCCCATCGCGTGTATCTGAGTACGGACGTCAATGCCGTAACCGAGGCCAGGGATGAAGCCCTGGTGGCCACCCTTACCGATGCCAACAGTTATTCGGCCACGGATTTGATCCCAAACGCCACCTACTACTGGCGCATTGATGAGGTTAACGATACCGATGCCACCAGCCCATGGATCGGCGAGGTCTTGAGTTTCAGCGTGCCCGATTTAGCCGCCAAGAATCCGGCTCCAGCCGACGGCACGAAGTTTCAACCACTTACTCTGGACCTGAGATGGACACCGGGGTTGGGATCCACCTCTCATGTGGTCTATATTGGCAACACTTTTAACGAAGTGGAAAATGCCACCAGCGGTGGCGTGACGGTGACCGATCCCAACTATGCGCCCCCGGACCTCCGGGCGGACAAGGTGTACTTCTGGCGGGTCGATGAGGTCAACAGTCAGACCTACAAGGGCGCGGTCTGGAAGTTCAGTACGGTCCCGGTTGCAGACGGTGATGTTATCAATCCCGATCTGTTCGCCTGGTGGAAGATGGACGAAGGCGAAGGACGTATCGTCGTGGATTATTCCGGTCACGGCCACCATGCTGAGTTTGCCGAGAATCCCAAATGGGATGATGGTATCTTTAGCGGTGCCGTGCGTGTCTATGAGGACGGTGCGGGTATCGGTTATGTCGATCTCCCGGATATGCCGGACTTCGATTCGCCTGAAATTACTGTGACCGGCTGGATCTATCAGGAAACCATGATACCGGCATGGAACCAATTCTTTGGAACCACCTCAGGTACCGGTTCAGCAGGTATCATGCAGGTCAACGGCAATATGCGTGTGAACTACCCGCAAGGGAATTACACATGGAACCATGGCTGGGACATCGATTCCGGGTTGGCACTGCCCGTTGGCGAGTGGGCCTTTATTGCTCTGTCGGTTGATCCCACTGGTGCAAGTTACTATGTCAACAATGCCAGTTTTCGACGTGAGGCCAATTACGTTCCGTTCACAGTGCTCGCTGAAAAGAACTACCTGGGTCGTGACAACAAAAAAGGTCCTGCAGCCACTCTTCCCGGCTTGGTCGACGATTGGCGTATCTATACAAAGGCTCTGACGGTCGCTGAAATTGTGGAAGTCATGCGGGGCGAACCCTGGCTGGCCTGGGGACCTCAACCCGGCAACGGGACGCAGACCGATGCACTAAGAGCCAGTACCCTAAGTTGGAAAGCCGGTGACGGGGCCACGGCCCATGATGTGTATCTGGCCACAGATCCCGATGCCCTGCAAAACGCCGATACAACGGATACCACAGGTCTCTATCTTGGACGCAACGACCTGGCCGTTACCACGGTCACAATCGCCGACGTCAATATCCTGACAACCTATTACTGGCGTGTTGACGAGGTACAGGCCGACGGTTCGATACGCAAAGGCAACCCCTGGCGTTTCACAACCGTTGAGTATCTGATTATTGACGACTTTGAGAATTATACAATCGATGAGGGCAATGAACTGTTTACGGCCTGGTTGGACGGCTTTGGCGGAAATCCGGAACTGGGCGGCTCGCTTGCCGGTCTTCTGGACCCGCCTTACGTGGAAACCGTCATCGTCAACAGCGGCCGCC
>DATKWR010000020.1:0-2144 GCA_035529475.1 Sedimentisphaerales bacterium
CCATACCGGGGGAGAAGTTCGACGGGCACGATTACGTTGCCGATGCTTTCGCCAAGGGGGCGGTGTGTGCGGTTGTCAGCAGAGAGCTTGAGGCGGAAAAATTTGCAGGCAAGTGTCTGGTCCAGGTCGAGGACACGATAAGAGCTCTCGGCGATTTAGCTACTGAATACCGCCGGCAAGCCTGCTTCAAGGTCGTCGCAATCACCGGTTCGGTCGGCAAGACCACTACAAGGCAAATCATTCATCACGTCCTGAGCCGGCATTTTCGAGTCCATCAGTCGCCGGCCAGCTTCAACAATAACATAGGCGTCCCGCTGACTTTGCTCAGTGCGGCTTCCGACATTCAGATAGTCGTTGCGGAGCTCGGTAGTAACCATCCGGGCGAAATATCATATCTGACGCGCATCGCCGGACCTGACATCGCAATCGTCACCAATGTTCATCCGGCTCACCTGGAAGGATTCGGCGACCTGCAGACCATCGTGAATGAGAAGCTGTCGATATCTGAAGGACTCAGGCCCGGCGGCATTTTGATAATAAACGCGGATTTCGAGCAACTGGTGAACGCCTGCCGAGCCGGGGGCATCCGATTCACCACGTTCGGCCGGTCCGACGGCTCAAAGTACCCGGTCAAGAACATTCGCGCGGACGGCTCAGCCAGCCGGTTCACAATCAACGGCAAAGAAGTCCGCTTGCCTTTGCCCGGTCCGGGCAACGTGGAAAATGCGCTCGCCGCCTGGGCGGTTTGCAGCGAGCTGGGCCTGACGGTTGATGATTTTGCGAGGGGCATCGAGAGTCTGCCGCCGGTTTCCATGCGGGCCGAGCTGCTGCACGTCGGGACGCTGACCGTCCTGAGCGACTGCTACAACGCGAACCCGGCCTCGATGTGCAATGCGCTGCGAATATTGGCCGGTCTTGAAACCGCCGATAAAAACAGGCTCGTCTTCATTTGCGGCGAGATGGCTGAACTGGGACCGCAGGCCCGAGAGCTGCACGCCGAACTTGGGGCCTCGATCGCGCAGGCGGGAGTGAAGTTGGTGGTGGCCGTCGGCGAGTTGGCGAAGATCGCCGGTGAGCGCGCAAGAGCGGACGCAAAATATGACTTGCAGATGAAATGTTTCCCGGACACGATTTCCGCCTGTAATAATCTGCACGAATTCATAAAAGATTACGATATAATACTAATTAAGGGTTCGCGGACGGCCACGTTGGAAACAGTCGTTAAGAAACTTAGGGAGCTTTTTTCCGTAAAGTGTGTCTCGTAAGCCGAGACAGCAGATGTGAGAGGCGAGATGATATACCACCTGTTATGGTATTGGCGAGAGGTTTTCACTCATCCGGTCGGTTTTTACGCCTACCAAAACGTGGGTTTTCGCTCCGTGGCGGCGATCCTGACCAGCTTGCTGATCGCGCTGATCGTCGGGCCCAAGATCATTCGCTGGCTGATGCGAAAAAAAATCGGCGACCGCCCCGAGTTTCATCACGCCACGCTGAACGAATTAACCAAAGAAAAAGCAAATACTCCTACGATGGGAGGGCTGATTATTATCATCTCGGCCATCTCCACCACGCTGCTGTGGGCAAAATTGAACAATCCCTTCGTTCAGAAAGCGATCGTGCTGCTGATATGGTTCGCCGCGCTGGGCGCCGCCGACGACTGGCTCAAGCTTACCGCCGGGGCGCGCCAGCGAAGCAGAAACGGATTGCGCCCCTGGGAAAAGCTCATCTTCCAGATCGCCGGAGCAGTATTGATAGCGTCCTTCTTATACGGCGACTTCATCAACATCGAGGACGCCAAGCTGTTCTGGCTGCCCTTCTATAAGCACGGCCTGCCTTTAGCCAACTGGATGTTCATATTGATAGCGATTTTTTACCTGTCGGCAACCAGCAACGCCGTCAATCTGGCCGACGGGATGGATGGATTGGCCGCAGGCTGCGTGGGGATGGTCGCCCTGGTGCTGGCCCTGCTGTGCTATGTTGCCTCCGAAACGATGGCGCGAGCCACGCCCGTGACGTGGGCAAGTTATCTCTTGCTGCCGGCCATACCCCAGGCGGGCGAGTTGAGCATCTTTTTCGCAGCGATTCTCGGGGCCGTGCTTGGCTTCCTGTGGTTTAATTGCCACCCTGCTCAGACATTCATGGGC
>DATKWR010000021.1:0-3088 GCA_035529475.1 Sedimentisphaerales bacterium
GAACATCCGCTGGAAGGATTGCCCGATGCTGTCAATCAAGCCTTCGAGACTCGCAAAATCCATCATAAAGTCGCTTAGTGCCGACTGCGTACTCTGGAGGGCGCTGCGCGTCTCCAGCCAGAAGCCGGAAGACTCGACCGCAAGTTGTGCAAGTTTGGTGTTGTACCATTCATCGAGCAGAACCTTGTCCTCGATGTACTTCCCATAATCCGTCTTTTGCAACTCCAGTAAGCCTTTCTGTGAGTTGTAATAGCCGGTGCCGAGCTTGCCCATGTCGTCGTACATGCGGGCCGTGATCTCGATGCGGGTCTTGGCGTCATCATCGGCATTCGCTTTTTTCTCGGTGCTCCCGGCGCCCTCAGGGACCTCCATGCCTCCGCCGGCGCCTAGTCCCGCCTGCATGTTGAGCTTTTCTCGCCATTGCTTGATAAGCTCTTCGCCTTCGCTGAGCCGTTGACTGAGGTTCTGTGTGAAATCTTTCGTCAGGTCGATGGCATCCTGGCCGGACGCGGCCGCCAGATTGTTCTCGAATTCCTGGAGCTGGGCAATCGTTTCGGCGCCCATTGCTGCAATCGCATCAGTGATCTTCTGCCGTGATTCGTCAATGCTTTTGGCGATAGCGGCGCCAGGATCAAACTCGGCGAAGGCAATCTGTTCTTCCACAGAGAGTTTTTTGATCTCTCCGGTCAAGTCACCGACCAGCTCTTTGGCGGTTTTGAGTCGCTGACCGTATTCGATGTATCCACCCTTGACGCCGATATCGGGGGCGACATAGACTCGCTCCGCTGCCGAGGTGGGAATATTGAACTGACCAGCGACCTTTTGTAAGTCCTGAATACTCTTGGCGCCGAGATTCCTCGATATCGCCATTTCACGAGCGATGCCCGAGCCTGGGATACCAGAGCGATACAGCGCATCGAGCACGCCCTGCCCAAGAATGGTTCCGATCGTTTTCCATAGCGGCAGGGAGACTTGGAAAGCCGTCACCATCGCGTCGGCCAACAGGGTCGTGCCAAGACGAAATGCCTGCAAGATCACCTCTCCCGCTCCGCCTTCTTGTTTCAGCGCCTCTTTGATTTGCCCCGCGACTTTCAGCGCCGTATCGAACCCGGCCAGCAGGTGGGCGCGGGCTATTATCATTTCGTCGCCGAACTCCCGGCCTGCCTCCCCGGCATATTGCTTGAGTTGCTTGCTCCCCTCGATTAGATCGTTGACGATGAGCTTGCTCTGGTCAAGGAATCCCGCCCCGAACTCAGCCCGCAAGTCTTTGACGGCGCCTTTTAGTGTCGAAATAAGCCCCTGCCATGTGATCGACATTCGTTCCAAGCCGCCGGAATATTTAGTCTCGAAGATGCTCAGCAGCGCCGCCTGCGCCTCCTCGAAGCCAGTGGCGGCAATGCGCTGGGCCTGTCCCACCTTATCTCTAAACTGAAAGATGAATTCATCGCCCTCTCGCTGCAAACGGATGCCCAGCCTCCGAAGCGGTTCGGTCTCCATACTCTTGACCGCCGATGCCACGTCGCTCATTTCCCGATTCATCGCAGCGGCAGCCGATGCCACTTTTTCGACGGCAGCCGAACCTCTGACGCCGACCGCCTCAAGTTCGACTCTGGTTCGCACAATGTCATCAGGTGTAAAGGGTGTTCTGACGGAAAATTCTATGCTTTCTGCGAAGGCGCGGTCAGCGTCCTTTTTGGTAGCAATGACTGTGCGGAGCTGCTGATTGAACATTTCGTAGTCGCCAGCCGCCCCTACCGATGCCGCTCCGGCGGCAAGCATCATCGCTTTCAATGAGGCCGTCACTGAAACCATCAGTTTGAGCGGTCCGAGGGCGATATCTGCGGCACGGCTGACGCGGTGAAACGCACTCTCCGCGGAGCTCTTGATTCCGGCCAAGCCATGTTCCACCTGCTTGGCCGTCGCCAGAAGACTTCTCGCATCAATTGCCAGTTTCAGAGTCGCCATTTATTTTGACCCCTTCTCAACTTGCTCGCTGGTCCATTGAAGCCATTCTCGGTCCATGTTCTTTATCAGTTCGAAATACTCCAAGCGGTCATCGGTTGAGATTCCGTATAATTGAGAGACGGCAAGTATCTCCTGCGCAGCCAGCGGACAAGGCCCAAAGCCGTATTGCCTGCATTTGTTGAGTTGCCAAAACGATTCCCATATATGCTCCAGGTCTTCATACAACTCCGGCATAGCCTCTAGCGCCGGAGTCGGCTTCCCAGCAGCGGACCGTTTACGCAGAAACTCGATATCCTTGCCCCAGGTTAGTTCCCACCGGAGGCGATCACAGAGTTTTTTGTGGAGTCCTCAAATTCTGCCTTGCGAAACATTTCGCTCTCGCCTGCCGTTTCGAGTACGAAAAAGTAGAGGTCCACAAAGGCCGGATTCTTGAAGAACTCCAACGCCTTGTCGGCTGAGTACGGCAGATTCTTCCCTTTTTCATCTTGGAGATTCTGCCAACCCAAAAGCAAGTGCCTGGCGACGGCGGGCTTGAGCAAATCTGTGACCATTTCGCCGATCATCATTCCTGAGCGAATACCGCGCTGATGAGGTCGTAATATTCGCTGCCGGGCTTCCCGATAGTCGGAACTATTGATATTGGCTACCAAAAGTTTAATATCGGCCGCATAATCCACCCACCGACCCTTTTCCACCTTCTCCATGTCCGCCATAATTTCGGTTATTCGAGCCATCGTTTCTTTCTCCTGTTATGTTTGTTTACAAACTACATTGCTTCCGTTGGCACTACGCCGCGAAGCGCACAATACGGATCGTGATGCTCTCAGTCGGGTCACAGAACGCCTGCCAGGAGCAAGGGACCTTGAAGTCGTCGCCCATGCCCGCTTCGGCGTGACGCGCTCCTTCGGTCACTTTGATGGTCGGCACATCAACAATGTAAGCGTTCCCAGCAGTGTCCTCGAAGATTTGCGCCAGCGATGTGCTGACGAAATCCAGGTACTTGTCGTAGAGTTCACTGCTGTCATAATATGCCGTGAACGTACCTGAGACGTTAATGGCATCACTCCCGAAATCGAAAGGCCCCATCGTCCCGATTCGCAGCCGCTCGCGGAGATTGTTGTTG
>DATKWR010000022.1:0-3714 GCA_035529475.1 Sedimentisphaerales bacterium
CAGGCGACGGTTTCGCTGCCCGGATGGTCCCGGTGAAAAAATACGGGCCGAATACCGCATCCGGGCGCTGCAGTTAAATTACGTATTATATCAATTGTGATTAAAATCTGCGTTTTTGTCATCTCGACGAGAAGGCCGCAGAGCGGCCTGAAGTGGAGAGATCCGGCTGTGAATGAAAAGCACGTTTAGTCGGAATCCAGATTTCCCTTCGGGGCTCTTCACTTCGTTTCGTGTCTCGACTCCGCTTGGCTGCGCTCGAAATGACACAAACAAGCGCATTGATTATGCACAATTCGTATGATCACTCCAGAGAGAGCTTACCGGCCGGCTCGATCTTCAAGGCGTAGGCCGGCTGGTGTTGGTCGATGCCTTCGGGCAGCTCGACATCCAATGCGACTGCGTCCCGCTTCCAGGAGAGCGGCCCATCGCCTCCGAGAAGTGTCACCCGCCTGATGCCTCCTTTGGATATTACTGTTTGTTCGCCGAGCGCCCGCATTTTTACTTGCCCGGCTTTCGGATAACCCAGGATAATCGCATAAAGAAATCGCCCGTCCTTGCTGCGTGTAAAGCGAACGTCCGAAGCGTCGCAGGCGCCGAACTTCCACCCTCTGGCGCGAAGTTTCGTTTCGTCCCCCTCGCCGGTCACCTTCCAGGGCCTGGTGGCGAATATGGCCTCTCCGTTTGTTTTGAGCCATCGTCCCACTGCCAGCATCGAAATCTTTTGCTCTTCCGGTACGGTTCCGTCGGCCCTGGGGGAAAAGTTTAGCACCAGCCCGCCTCCCCGCGCCACCCGGTCGGCCAGCCCGTCAATAATTTCATTGGCGCTCTTGTATTTCTGCCCCTCGACGTAACACCATGCCTTGTTGCTGATTTTCATGTCGTCGATCCAAGGCCGCTCGACGCGTCCAAGCCGGTCGCGGCCCTCCTCGAACGTCAGGATGCCGTACTCACGAGGAAAATTGAACCGGCCCGTCACGGGCAGCTTGTTGAGCACCTCGACGCTCTTGCCCCAGCCGGCGGCGCGGTTGTGATAGTATTCCAGCAGGTTCAGCACAATCTGCTCGGAGTCACCTTCCCGGAAACTACCGCCGTCGAACCATAGCACGTCCGGCCGGTATTTATCGATCACTTCGCGCACCTTCGCCTGCCACTCGGCCAGGAAGTCCTCGTATTTGCATCCGGCCGGCTCGTTCCAGTACAGGTCGCCGTACTCCGGATTTGTCAGGTCCCATCCGCTGGATTTTATCTTCTCGGCCAGTTCCGGCCCGATTGCGCCGCCCATACCGCCGACGCCTGGCAGGTACCAGTTGAACGTGCGAATATGATGGAACGTGGCGATGGTCTTGAGTCCCTCGTCGCGCAGTGCTTTGACATATTCGCCGTAGCAGTCGCGCTTGGGCCCCATGTTCTTTGCGTTCCAGCGGTTCACGTCACTGTCCCACAGCAGAAAGCCGTCGTGATGCACGACCGCCATTCCGGCGTATTTTGCCCCGGTGGCTTTCATCAATTGCGCCCACTCGGCCGGGTTCCATTTCTCAGCCTTGAACAGCGGCACAAGCTTATGGTAGCCGAACTGCTTCGGGTCACCATAGGTTTCCGTATGATGCTTATTGACGCCGGAACCGGCCTCGTACATCCGCTTGGCGTACCATTCCGTCTGAAACGCCGGCACGCTATACACCCCCCAGTGCGTGTAAATCCCGAACTTCGCATCCAGCAGCCACTCGGCCGGTTCATGCCGGAGCGACTCCCACGTTGCCTCCGCTGGCCGGATAAGCACCGCCGTTAAAACCGTCAGCCATAGAAATAATTTTATCTTACTAATCGATTTTCGCATGCTCTCTCCGTTCCCTGCGCCGGGCCGGCTATAGAGGCGGCTGGTTAATTCGTCGCGAACGCAGCATATTGCTTCGCCAGCGTCTTGCGATCCGGCAGCGAACCTTCGCTCACCCGGATACGATACCGCAGCTTCAACGTTTGCCCGGCGCCAATCGTATGTTTGAAGAACTCCCCGAATCGCCCGTAATCACGATAAGCCGAATATACCGCGTCGGGATTCGGATTGGCCGGGTCGCTCATGTACAGAACGCTGTACCGCCTGCCGTTCAGCCCGTATTCGAGCGCAACCCACGGCAGGTCTTTGTCCTTTTTCGGATTGATACCTTCCTTATGGAACAGATACTTTGCCTTCACGTCCGCCGGCCCTTTCGCAACGCCGTCATGAGGCCGATACTGAAAACCAGCGTGCTCCGGATCGCCGTTAAGATAAACCTCGCCGTTGGGGGCTTTCAACTCCGTCTCGAAGTCCAGCAGCACAATTGCTCCGTTGTCCGGCCGATATACCGTCATCGTCCGCTTTTCGGCCACCATTACTTTGCCCTCGCCGTTCTTCCAGTGAATCAGCGCCGTCGAAATTGCTTTTTCCGCATCCGCTTTTTTCTCGATGAATTTCTGATGGACCTGCCTGACGCCTTTCGTCATATGCCATGTATCGAACGATTTGCCTTCGAATTGCAGCTTGTTCCAGCCGATAAAGATTCCGCGATGATGTGGATACTTAACCTTCTTGGTGTACGGGTTCTCCCCATCCGGCCCGTTCGTCAGCAAATTCTCGCCCTTCTCATCGAAAACATGATGAAACACCTTGTATGTCTCGAATATCCGCTGCTCGCTCGACTCGTCGGAGTCGTACATATACCGCGTCACCTTCCGCCCGTCATACTGCAGGTCCAGGTATTTACCCTCCGTATCCTTCCATGAAAATCCCGCCCCGAAGGCAGCGCTGCCTACAATACTAATGCCCAACATCATTGCAATCAATTTTGTCCAACTCATAATAAACCTCACATCGTGGAAAAATATTTGTGTTTCGTATTTTCTTAAAGATTCCAGGGTGCTCGTCTGGGGCGCCACGTCATTCTGTTGGCTTCGTCGTCGCCGATGAACTGTTCGGTCTGGGGGTTCCACTTGAGCGGCCTGTCAAGCAGCATCGCGATATTGCCAAGGTGACAAACGGTGCTGGAGCGATGTCCGATTTCGGCATTGCAGATTGGGTTTTTGCGGCTCTTAATGCAATCGAGGAGGTTCTGCTTGTGGTCATTGCTCTGGTAGAGATGTTTTTCATCGGGCCCGATGACCGATGTCAAAAGCGACTCCGGCTCGGCCTGGAGTTTGCCTCGGTTGACATAAATCCATCCCTCGGTGCCCTCGAAACGCGTGCCGCCGCCTTTGCTGAGAAACATTTTAACGCCGCTGGCGTAGGTGTACTCAATTTCCGCGTTCAGTGCCGTGGTGAACAGCCCGGTCTTGGGGAACTCGCCCTTGCCGCGGATTTCCACGGGCCCGGTATCGTCGGACTGGTTGCCCCACTGGGCTATATCCAGATGGTGCGCGCCCCAATTGGTCATCTGCCCGCCGGAGTATTCCAGTAGGAAGCGGAACTGATAGTGACATCGCTGGTTATGGTACGGTTCCCACGGGGCGGGCCCCAGCCACATGTCGTAGTCGAAACCTTCCGGCACCGGTTCGGGGGTCCAGGTCGGCTCGCACTTTCTGTTGTTTCCGGAGATTCCCACTCTCATCGTGTGCAGTTTGCCTATCCGGCCGTTGACGACCAGCTCGCAGGCCTTGCGGAACTCGCTGCCGGAGCGCTGCTGTGAGCCCGTCTGTAAAATCCGGCCGTAGCGTTTTACTTCGTTTACGAGGGTCCGGCCT
>DATKWR010000023.1:0-5834 GCA_035529475.1 Sedimentisphaerales bacterium
CCCGCCGCCCGTAACACTATCGCCTTAACCTGTGTCATCTCTTGTCCTCTTAGTTCATCTACCAGTCAAACGGCTTCTGCCAAGCTTCTTTCAACTCATCGATGTCGGCGTCGATGACCGCCTTGCCGTCCTCGGCTTTGATAACAAGCCTCTTGTCCTGCGTCACCTTTGCGAACTGCCCGAACGGAAGGTTCAGCATGAGCCTGGCAAAAGCGTCATACTTCTCGGGCTTGACTTCCACAATATAGCGGCTGTTGGATTCGCTGAAAAGCTGTGCATCGACCCGGCAGCAGTCTTTGCTTCTTGGCAGTCCGCGCAAGTCCGCTTCAACGCCGAGGCCGCCCGCAAAAGCCATCTCAGCCAAGGCCACCGCCAGCCCGCCTTCGGAGCAATCATGGCAACTGACAACCAGCCCTTCGGTAATGGCCTTTGCAACCTGTCGCGCGATCTTGGGAGCCTTGCCAAGGTCCAACCTCGGAACGTTGGCGCCGATATGGCCAGCTGTCTTGTAGTAATGCGAGCCGCCCAGCTCGTTCTTTGTCTCGCCCACAATAAACAGCGGATTCGAAGCCCTTTTTGCGTCCATCGTGACGCATTTGGCAACGTCGTCAACTATGGATATGGCGCTGATCAGGAGCGTGGATGGAATCGAAATTTGCGTGCCGTCTTCGCAGGCGAATTCGTTGTTGAGCGAATCCTTGCCTGAGATGAAGGGAGTGCCGAAGGCCATGGCCCCGTCGTAGCAGGCCTGGGCCGCTCGGACTAACGAGCCAAGTGTTTCCGGCCTCGTGCAGTTGCCCCAGCAGAAGTTGTCCAGCAGTGCAATCCTGTCGGTCCGCCCGCCCACGCAGACCAGGTTTCTGATAGCCTCGTCGATGCCCGCCAGGGCCATCCAGTAGGGGTCGATATCGCCGTACAGAGGATTCATCCCGCAGCTTATCGCCAAGCCCTTGTCCGAGTTGAGCTTCGGTTGGATCACCGCCGCGTCGGAGGGGCCGTCATTGTCTATGCCGGTCAGCGGCTTGACGACCGAACCGCCCTGAACTTCATGGTCGTACTGGCGGATGACCCATTCCTTGCTGGCCACGTTGTACGATGAGAGAATCTGCAGCAGATCGCCGTTGTAGCTGTCCTTTTCGGGCAGGCTCGGTTCAGCCAGATCGGGCGTCTGCCATGCGGCCTTGCGAGAATACTTGGGCACGCCATTGTGCAGAAACTCCATATCGAGCTCGCCGACAAGCTGCCCGTTGTATCGCAGCTTTAGTCTCCTATCGTCTGTGAATCGTCCAATCACGGTGGACTCGACGTTTTCGCCATCGAAGATTCTCGTTATCGCCTCCAGGTTTTCGGGCTTGACGGCAATGACCATTCTTTCCTGGGCCTCGCTGATCCAGATTTCCGTATAGTTCAGACCCATGTACTTCAGCGGAGCCTTCTCCAAATCGACCTCCGCACCGAGCTTTTCGCCCATCTCTCCAACGGCGCTGCTCAACCCGCCGGCGCCGCAATCGGTGATGGCTTCATACAGACCGGCTTCGTTCGCCTGGACCAGAACGTCCAACATTTTCTTCTCGGTGATCGGATTGCCGATTTGGACGGCGTGTGAGAAGATGGTCTCGTGCTCGTGGGTCATCT
The DNA here is from genome assembly GCA_035529475.1 of Sedimentisphaerales bacterium. GTDB lineage: Bacteria > Planctomycetota > Phycisphaerae > Sedimentisphaerales > Anaerobacaceae. Next base: position 1,636 of record DATKWR010000023.1, read on the forward strand.
GGCCGCTGGAGAACGTCGCGCCGTGTATGCCGTCTCTTCCGATGCGCCCCCCTACCATGACAATCAGATTGCCGCTTTGCGGATTCTTGAAGCACTTGGTTTTGTCCATCAGGCCGATATTGCCGCAATAGACGAGGGGATTGGCCATGTATCTGTCATCGAAATAAATGGCGCCGTTGACGGTCGGGATTCCCATCCGGTTGCCGTAGTCGCGAACGCCGGCCACCACTCCTTTCATGATGCGCCGCGGATGCAGCACTCCCTTGGGCACCTCGTCGAGCTTCTTGTCCGGCTCGCCGAAGCAAAAGATATCCGTATTCGCGATTGGCCTGGCGCCCAGGCCGGTTCCCATCGGGTCGCGGATGACGCCGCCTATGCCCGTGGCGGAGCCGCCATAAGGATCGAGCGCCGACGGGTGATTGTGCGTCTCCACCTTAAAACATACCGCCGAATCCTCGTCGAAGTCCACGACGCCCGCGTTATCCGCAAAAACCGATATGCACCATTCCTTATCGAGCTGTTGGGTCGCCTTGAAGACCGTTTCCTTGAGCAGGTCCTCAAAATACACCTGCTGGCCATCGACCGACATATCGACCGAACTCTTGAGCGTTTTATGCACGCAATGCTCGCTCCAGGTCTGGGCAATGGATTCCAGCTCGATGTCAGTAGGCTCTCTGCCAATTTCGCGATAGTACTCTTGAATCGTCTGCATCTCGACCAGATTCAGGAACAGGTCCCTCTTCTTGCTCAGCGCCCTCAACCCCTCGTCGTCAAGCTCGCATATCGGCCAATGCGTGATTTGCAGCTCGTAGGGTTTCAGGTGCGGACTCGGCGGCTCTTCTTCGTTGCCTATAATGCAATCTTCGATACAATCGTTGGCCAGCAGCTTCTTTGCGATGGTCTGCGTCTGATTTGGCGTAATCTCTCCGAGCAGCACGTACTTCCGGGCGGTCCGAACATTGCCGGCCTCTGCACCCATGTCGGCAATCGCCGTCCTGACGGATTCCGCGACGGGATCGGTGACGCCGCTCTTAAGATGCACTTCAATGAGCGTTGCCTTTGCCAGGCCCGCGGGCGCCCCGCTTCTGCCTATGTAGTACTCCTCGCAGACCGGGTCGGCCAGAAGCTCCCGTCCGACCCGCTCGACAAAAGCCCTGTCGAAATCCGCCTCGATGAGAAAGACCTTGGCTGATTGCACCGCCTGCACCGAAGTAATGCCCAGCTCGCTGATGCCGTCCAGCACGCTCTTTCCGTGTACGTCGGCGAATGCCGACTTATTGAAAACCTCAAAACGCCATTGCTTCACGATATGATTTCCTTGTTCTTAATCTTGTAATCTATCAGCGCTGCCCGCCTGGCCCGCGCCTTTTCGAGCAGCTCTTCGATTTGGCTCTCGTCCCTGCTCTGGATCGCATTTTTCAGTTCCCTCAACTGGGCAATCAGCCGGTCAATACCCCGGATGGTATTGCCGGCATTGGTCAGCAGAACGTCGGCCCAGATGTTGGCGGGCCCCGAGGCAATTCGTGAGGTATCCATAAAGCCTTTGCCTGCAAATTTGAGATCCGCCTCACTGCTGGCGTTGACCAATGCCGCCGCGGTGATGTGGGGCAGGTGGCTGACGTTGGCGAAGATTTTATCGTGCTGCACCGGCGTCATCGACTTCACAAAGCAGCCAAGTTTGGACCAGAAGTCCTCAAGCGTTTGCACCGCCTGCCGGTTCGTGTTTTTCGTCGTGGTCAATACGCACATCGCCTGATCGAACAAATCATCCCGGGCGAATTCGACGCCCCTTTGTTCGGAGCCGGCAATGGGATGCGACCCCACGTAGTGCACGGTTTTTGGCAGTCTGCTCGCGGCCCAACGGTGCGGCAGAACCTTGGTCGAGCCAACATCCGTCACGATGCAGCCGCTCGCCAGTGCATCGCCGATTTCGCTGAAGATACTCTCGAACGTGCATATCGGGGTCGCAAGGATAACAAGGTCCGCGCCGGCCACGCTGCCGCTCATCTCGTCAACGACCTCCGTCGCCACCGCCAGTTGCCGCGCTTTGTCTCGCGTCGAGGGCCGATGCGTGTAACCCACGACTTTCATTCGGGGAAAAGACCGCATAACCGCCAATGAAATCGAGGCGCCCAACAGACCAAGCCCTACGACGGTTGTTTGCTTTAACTCGTTCACAGTCAAAACCTTACAAGAAAATACCCCGGAATAGACTCGGTTAAAAGGTACTCAAAGGCATCGCCGATGTCAATTTTTTTCTTTCTTTTGTACCGGGGAAATGCTATTATTCTAACTTTTAGAGAAGACTCGCCTGGGTGGTGGTATTTGTTTGTCACACACTCAGGGCGGATTGACTTTGGTGGTAATCACAATGCCGGACAAGAGCAACCCTAACAATGCGCACCTCGATTTCGAGGAAAAAGTGGCCGACCTCGATCGCCAGATGAATGAGCTGCGCAAGCTTACATCGAGCAAGGGCATCGATTACTCCGCCGAGATCCGCCAACTCCAGCGCCAGCAGGTCGCCGAGCTGAAGCGCATCTATTCCAATCTGAACGCGTGGCAGACCGTCCAGGTCGCCCGTCATCCGAACAGGCCCCTTCTGTCCGATTATCTGAGCCTCATGGTGAAGGATTTCCGTGAGCTGCACGGCGACCGATGCTTCGGTGACGATCGCGCCATCATAGCGGGGCTCGGTCAAATCGGCCGAGAAAGGGTGCTGGTGATCGGTCAGGAAAAAGGCAAAACCACAAAACAGAAGATTGCCTGCAATTTTGGCTGTGCCAATCCGGAAGGGTATCGCAAGGCGCTGGCGAAAATGAAGTTTGCCGAGAAGTTCGGGATTCCCGTTGTGACTCTGATCGACACGCCGGGCGCGTATCCGGGCATCGGCGCCGAAGAGCGAGGCCAGGCGCAAGCGATAGCCGCCAACCTGTGCCACATGCCGCGGCTGAGGGTCCCGATCATCTGCATCGTCATCGGTGAGGGGGGGTCCGGAGGCGCTCTGGGCATAGGCGTGGGCGATAAGCTCGCCATGCTCGAATTCGCGTACTATTCGGTCATATCGCCTGAAGGCTGTGCCGGAATACTCTGGCGCGACGGCTCACAGGCCCCCGAAGCTGCGGAGGCGCTAAGACTTACGAGCAAAGACCTCTACAAACTCGGCCTGGTCGATGCGGTCATCCCCGAGCCGCTCGGCGGCGCTCATCGAAATCTTCACGATACCGTCTATAACGTCGAGGAATACATCGTCAGAACGCTGCGCGATCTGAAACGCGCAAAAATCGACAACCTTCTGGAGAACAGATACGCGAAACTGCGTTCGATAGGCATCAGCACCACGGAGAAGCTGCGCCGCCGAACCAGGTCAGGCAGGGAAAGAGTGAAAGAGGCACTCGAAGCCATATCGCCGAAGCGCAAACGCGTGCCGGCCAAAGTGTAACGTCTTGCTCCTTCCGCCTGTATAATATCGTCGAAATCAACCCCGACGCACTTTGTATGTGAGCAACGGGAAGGAGAACCATCATGGCACACAAGAACCTGCTAACCAGAAGGAACTTCATCGCGGCGGCCGCCGGCGCAGGCGCAATGGGTCTGACGGCGAGCGCCCGGCAGAAAAACGCAGATGCGGAGCAGAAAATGCCCGTATGGTCGGGCGATTTGAAGAGTTCCGCGCAGCAAGCTCCCCGCATCGCGACGACATCCAAACCCAACGGCCTGAACTTGATCGTCATCATTGCCGATACCTGGCGTGCGGATCACCTCGGCTGCTACGGCAACACCCGGGTCAAGACGCCCAACCTCGACAGGCTCGCAGCAGAGGGCACGTTGTTCGCAAACGCCACCGCCGAAGGGTTGCCGACAATTCCCTGTCGCAGAGTGTATCATACCGGCAAGAGTGTCCTTCCCGAAGCCAAGTGGGAGCCTCTAAGCAGCAATGATATCACCTTCGCCCAAGTTCTGGACAAGCACGGTGTGACGACCGGTTTTATCGTTGACACCTATCACTATTTCAAACCCGATTACAACTTCCATCGAGGATTTCAATCGTGGCACTGGGTTCGAGGGCAGGAGACCGACCGCTGGAAGAGCGGCCCGAAGGACAAATTCGACCCGAAGAAGCACATGCCCGCCCATCTCTGGAACGAGGGCTACGACGCAAACATGCGCCAGTACTTGATGAACACGCAGGACAGGCA
>DATKWR010000024.1:0-12286 GCA_035529475.1 Sedimentisphaerales bacterium
TCAGCCGAAGTTGTAGTATTTCTTGACGGGTTCGTGGACGTTCCAGGTGCATTCGAGGTCTTCGGGGAAGATGACCAGGTCGCCCGCCCCGAAATTGACCGAATCTTTGCCGTCGCTGACGGTGACTTTGCCCTCAATCAGCAGGCAGGTTTCTTTTTCCGTGTAGGCCCAGTCGAAGGTGCTCGGTTCGCACTTCCAGATCGGCCAGGACTGGCAAGTCCGCGTCTCCTCGTCGGACGGTTTTCTGACAATCACATCTTTTGCCGTAGGCATAGTTGCGTTACTCCTTTACACCAGAAACCGGCACAAGTGCATAGTAATTATGCTCCTATGCTTTGTGCTCTCTTGTTGACTATTGGCCATCGACTCTTTACTATTGGGCCAAGGCAGCGCCCGGCCCCGCAGGAAAAAACGAAATTCCCCGCCTCCGGCGGGGCAAACAATAGTAAACAATAAATCGCAAATAGTAAATACAAATGTTAGCCAGACTGCATAGCGTGACGCTTGAGGGTATCGACGGGGTCATTTGCGAGGTGGAGGTGGACGTCGCGCGGGGCGGGCTTGAAAAATCCATCATCGTGGGCCTGCCCGACGCCGCGGTCAAGGAAAGCATCGAGCGCGTCAAGAGCGCCATCGTCAACAGCGGCTACAAGAACCCCAAGACCCAATCGCTGATCAACCTGGCGCCGGCTGACGTGAAAAAGGCCGGCCCGGCGTTCGATTTGCCCATCGCGCTGGGGATGCTCATCGGCCAGAAGGCCCTGGCCAGCTCGATTCTGCACGAGACGATCATCGTCGGGGAATTGGCGCTGGACGGCAGGGTCCGGCCGGTCAACGGCGTGCTGAGTATGGCCATGAGCGCTGCGGCGGGGGGGTTCAGCCGGATGATTGTGCCCCTCGATAACGCACAGGAGGCGGCGGTCGTTCAGGACATCGAGGTCCTGGGGGTCGGTTCGCTCGCTCAGGCGGTCGGCTTTCTTTCAGGGCAGTTGCCGCTCGAGACGACCAATGTTGACATCGAGGGACTTTTTAACGTCGCGGCGGCTTACGACGTTGATTTTGCAGACGTGAAGGGCCAGGAAAGCGTCAAACGGGCGCTGACCGTCGCCGCAGCGGGCGGGCACAACATCATGATGATCGGCCCGCCCGGCGCGGGAAAGACGATGTTGGCCCAGAGGCTTGCGACCATCCTGCCTCCGCTGAGTCTGGAGCAGTCGCTCGAAACGACGCGCGTGTACTCCTCGGTCGGGCTGCTGGGCAAGAACACGGCGCTGCTGGCGAGGCGACCGGTGCGCATGCCGCACCACTCGGCCAGCGGGCCGGCCCTGGTCGGCGGTGGGCCGATGCCCCGGCCCGGCGAATTGTCGCTGGCCCACTTTGGAATCCTCTTCCTGGATGAATTCGTCGAGTTTCCCCGGCACGTCCTTGAGATGATTCGCCAGCCGTTGGAGGACGGTTTCGTCATCGTCTCACGCGCGAAGAAAACGGTGAGCTTTCCCGCTCAGTTCATGCTTGTGGCCGCGATGAATCCGTGCCCCTGCGGCTATTTCGGCAGCGGCATGAGGCAATGCAAGTGCGCTCCAGGCCAGATCAGGCGGTATCTCTCAAAGGTCTCAGGGCCCCTGGTGGACCGGATCGATATCCACATCGAGGTGCCGGCGATCAGTTTCAGCAAGCTGCGGTCGAAGGGGGGCCAGCTCGACTCGGCCACGATGAAGGCCGACGTGATCCGGGCCGTCGGTATCCAGGTGGAGCGCTTTGACAACGGCAAGCTCTATACCAACGCCAGAATGAGCCACAAACAAGTCGAGAAGTTCTGCAAGCTGGATTCGGCGGGCGAGCTCATCCTCAAGCAGGCGATGCAGGAATTCGGCCTCAGCGCCAGGGCTCATGACAAGATTTGCAAGCTCGCGCGCACCATCGCGGACTTAGCCGGCGCCGAAAACATAGCCCCCGAGCACGTCGCCGAAGCCATCAGCTACCGAAGGCTGGACCGCAAGTTGTAAACTATAATGCTCCCCAAAAACAGCCCAAGAATGGGTGCGGCGTTTCACAAGTTTTACGACTATCGGCGTTTGAGACTGCTTCGTCGCTCGCCCTTAAGGGGCAAGCCCCTCTCAATGACAAATGCAGGTTCTGGAGGTCATTGCGAGCCGACTGAAGGTCGGCTCGCAATCTCATCGTCGTGTCATTTATGAAACGTTGTATTAGCAGAAGGCCCTATGTTTCGCGATTTGCTTAGACCTTCATCTCCAGCGGTCCCCAATCTTTGCGGGGCTCGCGCCAGGCCATGTCGTTGATCTTCGGGTCGCTGATGATCTTGCCGGCTTCGTTCAGCTCGAGCTTCTTGCCCGCGCGGGCGCAGAGGTTGCCGAGCTGGATGTTTGCGGCCATGGGACCGGAGTAGCTAAAGTTAGACTGACTGAACTCCCGCGGCTTTTCGCCCTTGCAGGCCATGAGGAATTCCTCGTGATGGCCGGGGGAGCGTTCGAGCAGTTTTTCGGGGCTGCCGAACTCTTTGTTCCGCGCCTCCGGGATCAGTCGCGTGCTGTCCCAGTAATCGCCATTGACGAGCATTTTGCCCTTGGTGCCGACGACCAGGTTTCCGGTTCTGGGCAGTGTGCGCCCATCGACCGCGAGCTCCTGAGGGTTCTCCGGCATGAAAGGCGTCCCATCTTCTTTCTTGCCCTCGTACCAATAGGTAGTGAACCCGGGTCGGCCGTCTTTTGCGCGGTAGGTGCTCTTGATCACCATGCCAGCGGGGAATTGATCCTTGACGGGCCCGGTCATGATGACCGGCTCGGCGGTGGCCGCGTAGCCCGGACTCATGATCGCGTAGATGCCGTCGGTCGTGTGACAGGCCATATCGCCCAGTGCGCCGGAGCCGAAATCGACCACGCCGCGCCAGTTGAAGGGATGATAGGGCCCGCGCCCTTTCTTGTCACCCTCCGCGGGACCGGCGTATGGCCGCATCGCCGCAGCGCCAATCCATGCGTCCCAGTCGAGGGTCTCGGGAACCGGGCTCGTGTAAGTCGGACGGTCGCCGCCCTGGGGCCATATCGGGCGATTCGTCCAGGTGTGAAACTCCACGACGTCACCAACCGCACCGGCCTTAACGTATTCGTAAGCCGTTCGCCAACCATTTCCGGCGTGGCCTTGGTTGCCCATCTGGGTGACGACCTTGGGATTCTTGGCGTAGGCGGCCGCCAACAGTTGCGCCTCGCGGACCGACCAGGTCAGCGGCTTCTCGGTGTAGCAGTGAATGCCCATCGAAACGGCGGTCATCGTCGGCGCGAAATGGCTGTGATCGGGGGTCGCAACGAAGACCACATCGATTTGCTTGCCATGCTTCTCGAAGACTTTCCGCCAATCGGTGTAGCCGGGCACATTCTCCCAGCCTGCCTTGCCCTGGACACCGTCCCATCGGGTTTTATCAACCTCGGCGAAGGCGACGCACTGAAGGCCGGCCTTATGGCAGTAGCCCGTATGGGCGTCCGCCCGTCCGCCCGCGGCGATAAATCCCACCTGGAGTTTTTCGTTGAGTCCCTGGGCCCGGATGAGGCTCGGGAAGCCGATAGAGCACGCGGCTCCAACGGCAACACTGCGCTTCATAAACTGACGACGTGTAATGTTTGACATGATCTTGGCTCCTCGATTTTTAATGAATGATAAAATCGACCATAATCTCTTTTGTTTACACCGGATAGACGGGGAGTTGCGCTCTGAGCAGCTCGTAGATATTCTTGTTTTCCTTGATGGCTTCTTTGGCCACACCGCGGAAGAGGGTCTGCAACTGGTCGAAATCGGTCGTCTTGAGGTCCACCAGAGACTTTTTCTGGCCCTTGGCGTTCGCATCGACGAACCTGGCCATCGCTTCAGTCGCCATCTCGCGGATAAGCTGCCACAGCTCCTTGCCGTTGCTGGCGGCGATCGCACGACCCAGCGCCAGTGACATCGAGAGGATGGCGTTCATCCCCAGGACGCCCTTTCGCTGCATCGCGCGGATCTTTTCCTCACTTGAGGCGTTCTTGGGTATTCTGCCCGCGCGGATGGCCTGCTCCAGCTCCAGACCCAGCAGCTCCTTGTCCGTTTCGAGCAGTGTGCCCAGCTTTATAAGCCGCCTGCCGACAAAGGCATCGGCCAGAACGGTCTCAACGTGTTTGACGGCGTCCATGCAGCCTTTTCCGTCGTAACGTCTGGATTTTCTCCAGAGGGCCATGAGCTTCTCGTCGTTCTTGGACTTGACCGCCTGGAGGTGCACGTCCTTCTTGAACCGCAACGTGCCGTCGCCGGCGTCCTTGAACAGGTCGGCATATTTCTTCGTGGTTTCCGAGGGCTCGATGATGCTGTCCACGTAATGGATGGCCTCATCCACGCCGGCCGAGGTTCCAAGAGGCGTCGAGCCTTTGAAACGAATGATCCCGGTTTTGCCTAAGAACAGAGTCGCGGCGGCCGAGGGGATGCCGGCGTTGGTCGCTTCTTCCGTGCCGCTGACCGACTCGATCGCCAACATCTTGATAAGCAGTCCGGCGATGTCGAGTTCGCCCGCGTCGGGCATGATGCTGACGTCCTCTTTGCCCGTCAGGATGCGAACCAGCTCCTTGACGTTCTCCTCGACCTCTTGGCGCTCTTTGTCCGTGAACTCTCGCTGGCCGGCCCTGGCCAGTGCGAGGATCTCCATGACCCGACCGTACTTCTGAAGTCTTTCCGTGTTGGCGCCGCCGCCGGCCTTGAGGCCCAGGGCGTTCATCGCCGTGGCGATTTCCGCTTCGAACGGGTCGTTCGGCGACTTGGACCGGTGCGAAACGACCAGCTCGGCGCTGTAGGCCAGCGAGGTCAACATGGCCAGTACGGTTTCCGAAAGCGTCCCGATCTGGTTGGCCTTGATCAGGGTGGCGTTGATCTCGCCGTTCTTTGCACAGGATTCGATATTCTCGTCCTTGGTGGTCACCAGGTCATCGCCGATGATGAATATCTTCTCGCCCAACTCTTTCATCAGGTTTTTCCAGCCCGTGTGGTCAAGCTCACCGAACCCGTCCTCAATGGACAGGATCGGCACATCGTCTTCCATGGCCTGCTTGTAGAGTTCGAGAATTTCATCCCGGCTCATATCAAGCTTGCTCTTGTCGCGCCAGAAACGATACATGCCGACCGAGTCCTTCTGGCCGGTTTCTTCGCGATACAAGTTCTCGAGTTCCGAGGCCGCCGGGTCCAGGGCAATCGCCACGTCCACACCGGGGACGTATTCGCAATCCATAATCGCCTGCCTCATCATGCGCCACATTCTCTGCTCAGGCACCTTATCGCCCGGTTCCTTGTCGATATACGGCGAAAGACCGCCCTCGAGCCCGATCCCCATGACCTTGGCGCCCGGCGCCGATTCGATAATCTCCTTGAGCCGATATTGGAGTTTGACCGTCATTTCCTGCGCATCTTCGTAGGTCTTGGCCGAGAGCGGCATGAACATGCTCTCCTGCATCGAAATGTTGCTTTCGGGGTACTCCTTCTCGGTGTGACGACCGCCCATCGCGCAGTTACGGTACTGCCACGGGGCCGTAACTCGGGTTCCATCCTTGAGGGTCACGGACTGCATTCTGGAGGTCAACAATGTCTTCTTGACCCCGGCCACTCGGGCGGACCAGGACTCGCCGCCGGCAGCGGCCTCAGCAGCCCTTGCAGCGGCCTCAGCGGCCACCTTCTCCCTCGTGCGGAACTCTCTGAGCTTGCCCGGGTCGGCCAGCAGGCGGTCCAACAGGCCCACGCAGCCCGGCGCTAAGAAGAATCGGCCGATGTAGATGAGGACCTCGCCAAAGCCGCCTCCAATGAGCAGCCCGCCGACGATGCCGATGAGGGCAATCGGCAGAAAGATCGTGGCCAGCCACTGGCTCCAGACCGGAGCGGCAGCGGCCACCGCCAGGTTGTACGGGGCGTCCGGAGCGAAGTTGCCGTTTTCCTTCTTGACGCCGTAGAACTTGCCCCAGGGAATCAGCAGGAACATTTGGATATACCAGCCGATCTTGTTCCCGCTTTGAACGACGGCATCCGCTTTCTCCTGAGAATCTTTGTTCAACGCCGTCAGCTTCACGGCGGCAAGAAAGTGGCCCATTTCGTGTATCGCGATGCCGATATGCCAGGACAAATACAGGACAAGCACAGAAACAGGCATTTCCCAACTGGCAAACATGAAGCGCAGCACCTCGATCTTGAGGTTGGCTCCCTGTTCGGCCAATTCACGCAACTTCTCGACCGGAAGGCTCAGCACGGACGAAATAAACGCCGCGTGGAACGAGACGAGCTTGTGGTTGGCAATGACCCAACCCCGCTCCAGGTATCCGCCGGCTCCAGCCAGCGATTTGCCCGTTGCTGTTTTCGTTCGTAACATCTCAGTCATTCTTTACCACTCCTTAATTCGTGATTGAACCCAGAATTTCATGTAAGCTGCTTGATTGAATCGAAACATCGCCCCAAAGTTTACCGGAATTTTTTGCCTTTTACAGAAAATTCCGGGGATTTCTGCAAAAAAATTCTGTCGCTCCATTCAGCCTTCCGAGTCCGATTGAGGCCCGGATGCTTGTTGACGGAGCCACGCTCATGGTGTAGAAAAAGACGGAAATCCATGCAAAAAACAGCGTCGAATGCAATGGAAAACCTCTTCACATAAGGAGTGCTTATGAGCAAAAATCACGCAAATCCTACAGATGAAATCAGTGACCTTAAGCAGGCGCTTGAGAACTTCGAACAGGAGAAGGAGCGGGTCAGACTGATCATCGGCAAAATCGGCGGCGTGCCAAGCTTTAACACGAAGCTCATCAATGCCGTGTTTATTGCCATAATCATCGGAGTAGGGGTGATTTCGATATTCAGCGACGAGAAACTGCGCCTATTGATGGTCGAGCTGACAACGGTGATGCTCTCGGTTAAGATCATCTACATGATCCATGTCCAGATGCGTGTGAATCACTTTAAGTTCTGGATTCTCTCGGCGATTGAATGGCGGATAAACGAAATGATGGCCGAGATCAGACAGATCAGAAAGTAAGCTGGACAGAAATGGCCGCTTTTATAGGCCCTGTCTTCCCCGTCGATGGCGCTTGCTTGGGCTCTGGCCGGGTCCGCCGGGCACGTCCCGGGGTGAAAATGCAGCTTGCCCGATTTTTTCTTATTCAACCCGACTGAGACTTATGCCGATAAAACTGCTATGATGTATGTGTTCATTGACAAAAGGAGATTGAGATGGGAATCCAAGATTGGTCTGATGACATTATCCTTGTAGATTTGCCCTCGGAACCGGAAATGGCAGACGAGCTCAAGACGGTCACCGAAGTGGTCCGGGACCGGGGCGACTGTGAGGTCGTCATTGATTTCTCGAGCGTCGATATTATTACGTCGTCAAGCATTTCCAAGCTGCTCAAGCTGCGAAAGCTTCTGGCGGACTGCGGGCATCGGCTCGTTTTCTGCAGCGTGGCAGCGGCGACCAAAGGAATCTTCACGGTCACCGGCCTGGACGGTATTTTCGAGTTTGCCGACGACAAGTTTGTGGCCCTGGCGAGTTTGCAGATGGTTAGTTAGTATGGATGAAGAAACGCTGCGGCAAGTCGAGCAGATCGTAGAGTACGAATTTTCCGATAAGAGTCTTTTGGCAGAAGCATTGACGCATTCCTCCGCCGTCGATGAGCGCCTCCGGAGCAACGAGAGGCTGGAGTTCCTCGGCGACGCGGTCCTGGCTTTGGTGATTTGTCAGGCCCTTTTCGAGCGGTTTTCAAATTACCTTGAGGGCGATCTAACGAAAATAAAGAGCAACCTCGTCTCTCGCGAAACCTGCGCTCAAATCTCCGGGCGGCTTGGTCTGCAAGAATCCCTGAAAGTCGGCAAGGGGATGATCTCCAACCGCGCCCTGTCCGGTTCCCTGGCGGCCGGCGTTCTCGAGAGCGTCATCGCGGCCATTTATATCGACGGCGGACTCGAAGCGGCGCGCGATTTCATCCTGCGGGCGTTCGGCCCACTTCTCGAGCAGGCCGACGCCGAACAGGCGCAGGGCAACTTCAAATCCCTGCTCCAGCAATACGCACAAGAGCACTTCAGTGCGACACCGTCCTATATTCTGCTCGACGAAAAGGGACCCGACCACAACAAGTGTTTTGAGCTCGGAGTCGTGATTACGAACCAGCATTTCCCCAGTGCCTGGGGCACCAACAAGAAAGAGGCAGAGCAGAAAGCCGCCTTCAACGCTCTCGTCGAGCTGGGCGTCCTCGATGATCCCGTCGAAGAAGACGATTGACCCACATAACACGAACTGAGGAAGCCTTGTCTGAACTGGACCGAAGAAGCAGGGGTAGGTAGGAGCCAGACGAAAAACAGCAGCATTTTCAACAGCCTCGCTGTTCCCTTTCCTTCTGCCATTGAGATGGTGCTTTCTTCTTCATTTAATTCTGAATTCCTGTACAATTGTTCAAGAAATCTTGCCCTTATGAACGAAGTGTTAAGTTATGAACGATGTAGAAATCAGACAAAATTTCCACAGAAAAATACTACGACGTCAACATGCCCGGAACGATACACTTGTGATTGATGAGCTTGGCTTGCAGCATGGAAAATGTCGAGCCGACATCGCTGTGATCAATGGTCATCTTATGGGGTACGAAATTAAGAGTGATAACGACTCACTTCGCAGACTCGGCCTGCAAGTCGAATCATATAATGCAGTTTTTGACAGAGCTTTCATCGTGGTGGGAGATCGCCATATCGACAGTATTCAAGATCACGTTCCTGAATGGTGGGGAGTGATAGCGTCTTCAAGAGGCCCCAGAGGGGCTATCAATTTCAATATGATACGCAAAGCCCAGGTGAATAAAGGCATCGACCCGGTATCTGTGGCAAGATTACTATGGCGTGACGAAGCAGTAGAGATATTGCAGCAGAGGAGATTGCCGTCCAGAGTGCTTCGCCAACCTCGCGCAGCATTGTACAAACATCTGTCAGAACAGCTAAATATTTGCGAACTGCGAAAAGCCGTCAGGCAGTATTTACAGAAGCGTAAAAACTGGCGATGTCCTGAGTCACTTTCTCGATATGGTGATTTGTCCCAACCTGCCTCCACATTGTAGGACTGCCAGCTTTACCTGTCCCATTTGCACATTTTGAGATATAATCATCTCCCCATGAGAAACCTGGATCACAATAATAGCCAGAGTTTAGGACTATTCTGCTGAGTTCCCGGTATTGCTCATACTTGCCATATTTTTCATCCCTGACAAAGTGTCCTTTCACGATATACCAGCTGTTATCGATAGCGTATCTTATTGTTGCAGAAGGTTTTACGACTCTCATGTCAAGTTTTAGGACATTCGGGTGAGATATGGCATAGTCGCCAAAAGTTGGGAGGCGTAGGTTTGCTCTTTTGAAATTGACGACCAGTCTCTTATATAACTGCCACTCACAGCGGGGAACAATGTTCACTCCCAATCTCATTACGCCCATTGTTTCAGGAAAAGAGGACCCGAAGACTGAAAAGGTTCGCCATTTCTTCAAATAAGGTAACCTATTCACAACTGCCTGAATAGCTTTTGCAAAACCTTCAAGAGGCTCAAAATTGTCCGGGGCACCTAAATCAAGAATAAGGTCACAATTGTTGGGTGTAATGTGCAGCGTTGACAATAACGAGTCAATTTCTCCTGTGGATGCACTCTTAGCGGCTTCCTCTATTGATAATCTAAGACAAACACCCCGCTTGTCCTTTGCTAAAATCTCTCTAATCTCTTGCTGGAATGCACTATCTCTGTCAAGCCCAGTTACAGGAGTAGCGGAGCATCTTACTTTTCGGAGGTCATCAAACACATATCTAACGGGATGAGTTCCATTTTCCAGTCGTGCAGAAAGGCCAATAAGTTTCAAGTCGACAAAACAAAAAGAGTCTCCCCATTTTCTATATATCTTTTTCAGTGCAAAATCAGTCAAGTGTTCATCTATTGTCTTTTTATCTCTTTCCTCTTCGAAATCCCATCCAATCTCTGGGATCTCTATTAGTGGCGTAAACATTTTCTTTGTCCAAGCCGGTAGTCGCCATGCCGCTTGATACTCTCCCTGTTTCCATCGCAGACATGGAAGATAATGAGAATGGTCAAAATTCATTTTGTTCTCCCTCAATAAGAGAAATCAATACATGGAAATAACTTTCTTATTTCACCTTGTCCAACCATATCTGTAAGAATCATATAATTATCTGCTTCTCTTCTTATCTTGCCTGCAACTACTGCTGGATGAATGCCTAATTCGCTAGCAAAATCTTCGATGGATTCCTTACTTCTAACATAACGAGCCAAGGCTGTTTCCCATTGGTTTTCAGGTACTAAAGCTTCACCAGCACATTCATCGGCTTCTTTCTCTATGTCATTAGCTTTTGTATCATCAAGATTGTCGAAGATACTTTCTATACTCCCCTTGTTTAGGTGCTTCTTTACATGAATGAGTTCATGGAAAAGAACAAACCAAAAATTGTCAATCCTGTCATAACGTATTGTCAATCCAATAACTGGGCCGTCAGCAAGTAAGAAAGCCGCTCCATCTAAATGCGTTTGCGGCAAATGTGGTTCAACAACCAGACGAATCCCGGAATTCTGCAAGTAGTTAACGGCTTTTTGGGGACCATCCTTCTCAATACTTATGTGGGCAAGTCCATTCAGCCACTCATTTGTAATTGCTTTCTGTTTGTATTTTGTTCCTACTTTCTTTCCCTCTTTCTTAGCGAGGTTAATAATTCGACATTGCCAAGCAAGAAGAGCATACCGATTCACGGTCCCCCCTAATCGAACACGTTGGCGAGCCATAGCCTGTATCGGGGCATCAATAGAGCTTGTCACGTATTTCTTGACAAGTTCCTCGGCATTATCCACGGCATTTGACAAAGATCCTGAAAATCCCTCAAACCAGTTGCGGCGATACATATCCTTGATCGGAAACTGATCCCATGCTAAATCAATTTCGCCTGCATCCAGAGATTTTTGTGAATCGGACCTAAATTCAGCGACTTCACTTATGTTTAGACTGAGTGTATTTGCCACTTCAGCAAGCCGCTGTAGGTTCGCAGAAGCATATTTCTCTGCTTCATATCTTTGGATTTGCTGTTCCCTCAAACCCATCGCTTCTGCAAGTTGCCGTTGGGAAAGCCCTTTGGCAATACGGGCTCTTATGAGAATAGTTGGCAATTCCTCAAGGGTAGATGCCTTCAATCTTTCAATGGTCCCGGATTTTAGGGTCTCATATTCATGAAGTTGCAGAGAAAGCACTTCGTACTCACTATTCAGTGCCGCAAGCTCAGCCTCTGCCAGAATTTTAGACTTCGTTCGTTCTGTCGCAACTTTGCTATCAAAATCGCCAATTGCTGCCTTGAACTTCTCAATTTGGGCTTTAGTGATTCGATATTGTCGTTCATTAGTTATCATGGCAATATCCTTTTCATTGATTTTTGGACAAGCGTATACAGATGATACCTTTCACCTTTCCCGTGTGTCTGTCGGTTTGGAAAAAATCCAAAAAGACGTGTGTTCCATCTGCAGTCAAATTAGCAGGAAAGAATTCTCCGGAGAAGCGATCTTTCTGATTCTTGCGACCATCAGAAAAATCACGAAAAACAGGATCTAATTTTGTAACATCTACTCCGATGGGATCCCAGCATGCATCAAAGTCAGCGGGGATATGCTTTTCTGTAACGAAGCTGCCGTCGAGAAAAATTTGGCGACAGCCCGCTTTACGGAGAGCCGTCACGCCATTTCTAAAACCAGAGAAGATACGGTTTCTTTGGTCAGACGTTGCAAAACGAGCTTCCACCTCCTCTTATTGTTGCATCATGTACTCCCGGAGGCAAAACTCTCCAAGGACCACCAACATCAACAAGATCAGGTATCATGACACAACTGTACTGTTGGGTTGACGCATAGTCAAGGGAAGTCGCTCTTATTCCTCGACAGACTAGAAGTGCAACTCGCAGGCGATTTATTCTGTAATCAGCCAGGCTAGAGCGTACAGTACCAGGGCTGTGACAACCATGAAAACGACTATCGAGCCGAAGAGGACGACGACTTCCTTGATGAAGTGGACGGCCTTGATTTTGGGCACTTTTGTCGCCTTATAAACGATGGCGACCGCCGCCACCAACGGCAGCAGCCACAGCATGGATCGTGGATCGACGCTGATTCTCTCGGGCACCGTGAAGCTGGCCACCATAAATGTTGCTATTGTCGGCATTTCAGTCTGCGGCTCCCCCGGTGCCGCGTACATGCGCCAGATACAC
>DATKWR010000025.1:0-8214 GCA_035529475.1 Sedimentisphaerales bacterium
ACGGTCACTTCGTTGTAGTACACGACGCCTTCCTGCGCGGGATACCACAGATGCACGCTCCTGGCCGCCCGAGGCGGGGGTGTCTCGGCCGCAGCGCCGAAATTCGTCCCCCACAGGCAAACCGGCATCGTCAGAAGAATACAAGCCCTCACCATGCCGACCGCCGTAAGACCGGGTCGTCTCCCGAGGCCCGCACGAGCAGCCAGGCGATACACGATCATATCGATTCTCCCGTCGTCAACGGCGGCTTCTTGCGCTGCCGCCCTTTTGATTCTTTCGACTCTTGAGTCTTTGGGCGAGGAGCGGACCTGGCGTCAGAGGACTCCTCCTTAACGACCGGCAGCGGCTTGTCCGCCAGGATTTCCGTGAAACGTTTCCTGGCCGCCAGCACGTCCGGGTCCGTCGAGTCGGTCATGTCCCTGTAACCCGTTCCATTCCTGCTGTCGCCGCAATCGAAGAAACGTCCAGGGTGGTCCGGGCCATTGTCTTCCAACAGCCAGCGCCTGGTCCGCAGAATCTGACGGTCGCCGAGATAGCTGTAGATCCACTCCCGCGTCGGACCCTTCTGCCCGCGAAGCAGAGACGCAAAGCTGCGCCCGTCGATCACATGCCCCCTGGGCAATTTGGCTCCGGCAAAATCCGCGAGGGTCGGCAGAATATCCGAAAGATCCACCAGCTCGTCGCTTGCGTTTGACGGCTTGATGACGCCCGGGCAATTGGCGATCATCGGCACCCGCGCGCCAAGCTTGGTCGACTGGCCCTTGCCCTGACCACCGGTCCCGTTGTCCCCCGTGAAGAACAACACGGTGTTCTCACGCAGGCCGGCGGCATCCAGCGCCTGCACGATTCGCCCGACCAGTTTGTCCATGTACTCGACGTTGGCTTTGAAGTTGCTGCGAAGGTTCTCGAACTTGCCCTGCTCCGATTGGACGGTATCGGGCGTGACGTAGAACGGGCCGTGCGTCAGGCACATTGCATAATAGACAAAAAAGGGTTTGTCCTTGTGCCGGTTAATGAAATCGATAACGAAGTTGGTGAAAATATCCGGGCCGTAGTCATTCGGTTCGGTCGGCAGATACCCTGCGTTCTTGACAATGGACGGATGCCAGTATCGTGAGGTCTTGCCCCCCGCCTGGCCTTCCCAGCCTCCGGTGTGCTCCACGCCCGGCGGCAGGTTGTTGGTGTACGCCCACATGCAGTACTCGTCGAATCCGCACTCGCGTATCAACGAGGGTACCTTGCCCGTAAGCTGCCATTTGCCCGCATGAGCCGTAGCATAGCCCGCTGGCTTGAGCACCTGGGCGAAGGTCACGTGGCTGGCAATATCATCTTCGGGCGATCCGGCTGCCGGCCCGCCTCGCTGGCCCGGAAATTGAAAGATCCCGTTGTGATGGCCATATTGGCCGGTCATGATCTCGAACCGCGTCGGATGGCAAATTGGGGTGGCATAGCACGTCTTGAACTGCACGCCCGTCTGCGCCAGGCGGTCCAGGTTCGGCGTGCGATGTTCCTTGTTGCCGTAGCAACCCAGCTCTTTTGCCCCCAGATCATCGGCCAATATCACAATGAGGTTTGGCGGCCGCTTGCGCGAGGCCGCCGATAATCCTGACCGGTTCCACAACATGCCGACCGTCGCTATGCCCGCCGTTCTCAAGAATTGCCGTCGTTGCATAATATTAGCGTCCTTATGCCCGAATTCGCCCTGATTTCATTGCAGAGCCACAACCAGCTTCTCTAATTTTACCATGTTACGAGCACCTCGCATTGAAAGTCAAGCTTCTGTTCGTGAACGGGTCAGCTCATTTGCTATAGGCAACCTTCGGGCCGAGCCACCTTCTTTCGGTCTGCCTTCCATGAGATTTCACATAAAGACGAGGCAAGAATAGGACGATTAGACTGTCACAGTAATAATCGGTGACTTGGGGGTACGTCCTATAATGTTTGACAAACAGAGTCTGCGCAAATTCTTGTGCAAACCGCAGCTCAAGACCGTGCTGTTGTTGGCGGGGAGCCTGGGGATCGTATTCATTTTCTGCGCGGCGCTGGCTATCCTGTGGATGACCTCTATCAGCAACGCGTGCCATGAGTCCGCCAACGTGGGCGACATTCTGGGGACTGCAAGCATTACCGTCCGCACAGCGGAAGCCGATGCAACACGTGCCAAGCTGACTTGGCTGCTGGTTCTGGCCCCTGCGGCGATGGGAATCGCCCAGGTAATATTCGTGGTTGCTCTGCTGGCCAAAGAAACCGCCGAAAGAAACCGGCAACAAGCCGAGCAGACCAATCAGCAGCTCAAAACATATCTCGATGATACTCAGAAACTGGCAAGAAGCGCCCATGTTGCCAACAGAGCCAAGAGTCAATTCCTGGCCAATATGAGCCACGAAATACGCACTCCAATGAACGGTATCATAGGTTTCAGCGATATTCTGGCCGATGAGGACCTGACCGACGAACAGCGCGAAAGCGTCAATATTATCCGGGAATGCGGCAAGAACCTGCTGAGGCTCATAGACGATATTCTGGATTTTTCCGAGATCGAGTCCGGTCAGCTTGACATTGAGAGTATCG
The DNA here is from genome assembly GCA_035529475.1 of Sedimentisphaerales bacterium. Taxonomy (GTDB): domain Bacteria; phylum Planctomycetota; class Phycisphaerae; order Sedimentisphaerales; family Anaerobacaceae. The sequence goes on from DATKWR010000025.1 coordinate 2,572, forward strand.
ATTACTCGCTCGGAAAGCTGCTCGGTTCCCTTGAGTCATTGATGAGACCCAAGGCAAAAGAAAAGAAGCTTCACTTCGAGATCGTCCAGGCCGGTGCCCTGCCCGCCGTGATACGCACCGATCCCACTCGTCTGCGCCAGTGTTTGATCAATCTTGTCGGCAATGCCATCAAGTTCACTGAAAAGGGCCATGTCCGCGTAATTGTCCGCTTGCAGGAAGATGCCGGCAGAGCTTTTGTCCATTTCGACGTAGAGGACACCGGCATTGGTATTCCACCCGAGAAGCAGGAAGCGATTCTTGCCGCGTTCACTCAGGCCGACGGAGATACCACCCGCAAATACAGCGGTACGGGTCTGGGCCTGGCCATCACGAAACAGTTGGCGGGCCTTCTCGGCGGCCGGCTCACCCTGACCAGTGAGCCCGCCAAGGGCTCGGTGTTATCGTTAGTGGTTCCGACGGGCATTGATGTAAGAGAGCAACTGGTCCTGGACCAAAACGGTGTTGTCGGACGCGGCGGCGCCGGTAAAGAAAATGCAAAGAAGCGCAAATTCTCCGGCAGCGTCCTGGTCGCCGAAGATGCAAAGACCAATCAAGCGCTTATCAGGTCGCTGCTGGAGCGGTTGGGCTTGCAGGTAACGATTGCCGAAGACGGCAACGAAGCCGTGCGGACGGCCCTGACCCATCCGTTTGACCTGATATTCATGGACATTCAGATGCCTTATATGAATGGGTATGAAGCAACGCAGGCGCTGAAGAAAGCAGGAATTCGAGCCCCCATAATCGCTTTGACGGCTAATGCGATGAAGGGCGACGATGAGAAATGCTTTGCAGCCGGTTGCGATGATTATCTGCCCAAGCCCATCGACTGTGAAGATCTGATCAGAACGATCAGCAGCCACCTGGCTCCAAACGATGACGGTTTGAGTCAAGAGATCAGCTCGGTCAGGGACCAAGTCGATGAGTTGGGCCGGCTTTGCTCCGGCGAAAGAACGCGCGAGCAGGACCTTCCAAGGGAATCCGTGGACGTCTGCAACAACGATGAAGCAGTTGATTGGGCGCACATTCTGAGCTCGTGGGGTGATGAAGAAGTGATTCGAGAGGTCGTCAGAGTATTTCTGGAGGACGGCCGGCGCTCTGTGGAGTTGATTGCCGACGCAATGAAGGCCGAAAACGCGCAAGACGTGCAATTGTATGCTCACCGCCTGAAAGGATCGGCCAGACACGTGGCAGCCGGACAGCTATCAGAGAAAGCCCACCGTCTTGAGCTTGCGGGCCGGAAAAAAGATATGGCCGCCGCCGTTCCGCTTCTTGTGCAGGTCCAGGCCGAATTCGAAAAAGTGACGTCGCTCTTGGCGCAGTGGGTGGAATTGAAGCAGCCGAACCAGACTTTATGCCCCCTGTGCACCCACCGCGTAGAACAGCAAAATGAGCAAGCCGGCAAGCAGGTTCAGGATTAGCGATTTGGAGAACGTATGTTTCTGCCAGCAGAGTTTTGGATTCTACGGGTCTTCCAGGAATCTCTTTCACGAACAGACCGGCGTGGAGCTGTCCAACGGCAGGGTGACGGCGAACGTGGTTCCCTGGCCTTCCCGGCTTGCGACGGAGACTTCGCCGCCGTGCTGCTTGACGATCTGCTTGACTATGGAAAGGCCCAGTCCCGTGCCGTCCTTTTCGCTTGTCCTTGCATTCGTGGCCCTGAAGAACTCGTCGAAGACGTGTCCGAGCTCGTCGGCCGGGATGCCTATCCCGGTATCGATCACATCGATCCGAACATGATCGTCATGGCCTTTGGCCTCAAGGTGGACGGTTCTGTTTTCGGGTGTGTACTTAACGGCGTTGAACAAGAGGTTCGATATCATTTCACTGATTGAGAACTCATTGCCGACGATTTGGCCCACGGACGGATCGACGTTGCCGGTCACGGCTATGGATTTCTCCTGAGCCCGGCTGGCGACACCGGCCAACGCTTTCGATATGCACTCAGGCAAAGAAAACGCTTCCATCTGCAACCGCCCGCTGAGCCTCATCTGCGTCAGATTGAGCAGTTCCTTGACAAACGCCGTCAGTTGGCCGGTCCGATTGCGCGCCCGGCTCATGAAGTCGGATTGTTTCTCGTTCAGAGTTCCGAAAGATTCATTCGATGCGATATAGAGACAGCTTTGTATGGCCGCCAGGTGTCCCTTGATATCGTGCGTGACACGAGAGACGTATTCGTCCTTTATCCGGTCCTTTTCCTGGAGCTTGAGGTTGGCCTGCCGCAGCGCCGCTTCCTGTTTCCTCAGCTCAATGAAGAAGAGGTTCTTCTGCACAAAGTTGATCTGGCGTGCAGCCGCCTCCACGAAGTCAAACATCTCCTTCGACGACTTATCCTCCAGAATGTCTATGTATAAAGCGTCGATAGTCTCGCCCATGTCATGTACGCGAGCGGAAAAAACCACGTGAGGTTTGTGCTCATCGACAATAGTCAATGCGATATTGCGGCCGGAAGATTTTCCGCTGCTCGCCATGACCGGAGCATCCGTCGAACGAACGGCGTCAAGCACGCGCCTCGAAAAATGCAGATACGATTCCTGAGCAACATTTGCCTCGCTCGCCCCAAAACCAAAGGCAAGAACATCGGGCGATTTCGGTAGCGGTTGGGGATTGCGCGGCAATCGCACAATGGCGACAAGCGTATCCAGCATTTTGGCCAAAGACAAACACGCTTGCGAATATAGTTCAGCGGGGCTGGACAACTTCAGCAAGTGACCCGTCATCTCGTTGAGGTCGTGGATCAGGGCCGGAGACAGGACGCAAGCCTGGTCGGCTTTGTAGGATACGATGTCTTGCTCCAACGACTCATCCATGATCAGAATCGTGCTTCGCGCTGCGACGCCCAGTGGCCTCCGGCGGTCGGACTCCTCCAATACCGATATGGTGAACGGGCGTATGCTGATCTTCTGACCGGGCAAGACAGCCTGTGCCTGGACTCGGTGCCCGTCGATGAAGACGCCGTTTTGACTGTCGATGTCTTCGACAATCCAGCGACCGAAGGGGTCTTGCGAAATCCTGGCGTGGAGTCGTGACACCGCCGCGTCGTCCAGGATGACGTCGGCATTCGCCCCGCGTCCCAGGGTAGTCCCTTTGGGGTCGAGTAGAACCTCCTTGGTCTCGACCGGCCCGGATATGATGAGTCTTGTCTTTGACATATCTGTTCCGCTACGGCGGCGGCCTTCATCGTGACGAGTTTCTCACATGTGATAAAGATTATATCGAACCGTGCGAGCAGGCAAGATTTTTGTAAGTTTTTTGGGGAGATTCTCCCCATTTGCCCTGGATTTGGGGCGATTCGTCCTTGACATCAAGCCTCTGTGCACAATAGAATCACAAAGGGGTATCTGTTTTCCGAGGCGTGCGCAGATCTACTTCGAGGCAGGAACACATGGGCATTTGTCTGACTGAGGAACTGCTCGAACGCTACAGCGCGGGCGTGTGTCTGCCCGATGAGCGGCAAGTCATAGAGTCGCATCTGGCCGAGTGCGAAAGCTGCCGGAAGGAAGCGACAGTAGCCCGATCAAAAATCGGCGCAGCGGGCAAGCCGAACTCGCAAACGCCCTCTGGTCACATTGCGCCCAAGCACGCTGAAAGAACACAAATCCTTGCGGACGAGCTTCCAACTAAATCTCTGGTGGAGCCTTCGATGCCCGTGTCCGTTTCGCATGACTTCGCAAAGTCCATGGAATCGACGTTTGAAGGCTACGAGATCGTTGAGGAGCTGCCGCGGGGCGGCCAGGCCGTCGTCTATAAGGCCATCCACACCGCGACGAAAACGCACGTGGCCATCAAGGTGCTGCTGCCGACGCTGCTCGCCTCGGCCAGAGCACGCTACTATTTCGAGAGAGAAGCCGAGCTTATCGCGAGTCTCGACCACTCCAATATCATCGCCATCCGCGACAGCGGAATTATCCACCATCAATACTATTTTGTGATGCAGTATATCGATGGTCAGCCGCTGGAGCGGTACGTGCTCTCGGAGAACCTGTCTTTCCGGGAGAAGGTGTTATTGTTTCACAAGATATGCGGAGCCATCACGTATGCCCATCAGCAGGGGGTGATGCACCGTGACTTGAAATTCGCCAACATTCTCGTCGATAAACGGGGCGAGCCGCACGTACTGGATTTCGGACTGGCCAAGGCGATAGGCTTGAGCGAGCAGGCGCCGGACAGAGCGGTTGCCACGATGACGGGTCAATTGGCCGGGACGCTCTCGACGATGTCACCGGAGCAGGCCGCCGGCCGGCCCGATTTGATCGACGTGCGCACGGACGTTTATTCCCTGGGTGTCATTCTCTACCGCCTGTTGACGGGCCAATACCCCTACGACGTGACCGGCTCGACCCTGGAGGTGCTGCAGAATATTCAGAAGGCCGAACCGGTTCGGCCCCGGCAGATTATTCGCAAATTCGATTCCGACGTTGAGGCGATTCTGCTGACGGCTTTGGCCAAAGAGCCGGACCAGCGGTACACTGGCGCCGCCGATCTCAGGAGCGACATCGAGCACTGGCTCGACGGCCGTCCGATTCGCGTTAAGTGTATCAGCACGACGTACCTGCTGCGCAAAATCATTTCCCGGCACCGCTATACCAGCACCGTTGCGGCCCTGCTACTGCTGATTGTCCTGGCCTTTGCCTATGTGAGCTTCGACTTGTACAGGACGGCAGAGAAAAGGAAGAGCGAGCTGGAAGTGGTGAACGCACAATTGACGGTGACAACGGAAAGAAACGTTGCTTTGGTGCGGCCGTTCGTATTCAACTTCTTCCTGGATGCCTGGAGGCAGAATCGCAACCCGCAGGCGGCATTCGTGCTGACTTTCCTCTCCGAGGGCTCAAAAGAGAAAAAAGCAGCCCGGTTTCTGTTCGACCCCAACTCCGTTGACCAGAAGCGGGAGGATTTTCGCCGGGCTTTGGGCGATGCCAATGGCTGGTTTGCGGAATTCATTATCGCCGAGAATTACCTCAAGAATGGCCAGCGGGATAAAGCGCTGGAAGCGTTCAAGGCAAGCAGCGCGCTGATGCCCGAATCCATGAAAGGCGATCCGGCGCGGAGCAACGGAGGTGTTGACAGTTGGCTGGCCGGACAGGTCAAGAACAGGCTGGATCAGCTCAGCGCTGCCGACGAGCAAAAAGGATAGATAGAGAGCGGAAACCCTGGACTTATGCGATTCTCTGATTCCACAGGTGGCAGACGACTCAGCGGTTTTACTCTGATAGAACTGCTTGTTGTGATCGCGGTGATTGCCGTTCTGTTGGCGGTTCTTATGCCCGCACTTCGCAAGGCCAGGACACTGACAAAACGCATCGCCTGCCAGAGTAACCTCAAGCAGATCGCCGTCGCGTGGAGCATGTATCTGGACGACAACGAAGGCCGATTCTACCAGGGCCGCAATGCGCACCTGGACTACGGCGGGTGGAAGGGGATACAAGGCTGGTCTCCTCGTCCGCTCAACAGGTATTTCGACTTGCCGGAGGATTTGCCGCAAGACTTGGATCTCGAAAATGCGGCGAGGATTTTCTGCTGCCCCGGCGATCGCGGCGGCGTGCCCGGCTACGCGGTTCAGGAGAAGGCGTACCACTACCTTGGAACCAGCTACCAGACGAATATTAT
>DATKWR010000026.1:0-5445 GCA_035529475.1 Sedimentisphaerales bacterium
CCTGTCGGATACCTGTGTTATCAGACCGACGGCGGGCACAGGTACAGTCCTGTTGAGTTTTGTGTTGCATTTTGCGGGGGGGTACGTTATTCATCAGGCTCATGGTGAGCCTGTCTGGCTGAAAGGCCGTGAACGGTTACCAGCAAGCCGACGAGAAAAAGGACGGGCTGATCGAAACCGAAGAAACGGAAACTGAAGAAGCGGAAACTGAAGACAACAGAGGACAAACTTTTGATCTGCCGCTTCTCTCCGATCTGCCAAAAGGCACCGACGGCAAACTGGAGGCTCGGTATACCGACCGCTTCCTTCAGACAAACCTTACCGGTCCGACATTACAGACAAATCTGCTGCGCATTGAACAAGCCTCACTCTCGGCCATGGACGAGCGCGGCGTCAACATTCTTTTTCTTGCGGTCGGCTTCCTGATCTGGACTGGGGCGGAAGATTCCAAAGAACTCCAGAAGGCGCCCATTATCCTGATTCCCGTAACGTTGGAGCGCACCAGCGCCAAAAAGCGGTTCAAACTTTTGGTGCTGGATGACGGACACGGTCCCCGCGTCAACCCCTGCTTAGTGCGGAAAATGGAGGATTTCCGCCTGGCAATACCGGAGGTCCACGATTGGGACGAATTTGATCTGGAAGCGTACTTGCAAAAAATTGAGAAGGTGACCGAACATCAGGCAAACTGGAAGGTCACTCGCGGGATATGCCTCGGCTTTCTCTCGTTCACCAAGTACTTGATGTACGTGGACCTTGATGAGGAGCGCTGGCCTAAGGACAAAGACAAGGGCTTGCTTGATAACAGGCTCATGTGCGCGGTCTTAGATACGGACACTAAAAAATATTCCGACCTTCGTGATTTACCTCCCGGCATGGCGGATCCCGCAACGTTTGACGAGACGCTGGATCCCTTGAACGTCTATCAAGTTGTGGACGCCGATTCCAGCCAGCAAAAGGCCATTGTGATTGCCAAGGAAGGCAAAAGCCTTGTCATCGATGGGCCGCCGGGGACGGGAAAGTCTCAAACCATCACGAACGTCATCGCTGAGTGTCTTTCGGCCGGCAAGAAGGTGCTTTTTGTCAGTGAAAAGATGGCAGCGCTCGACGTGGTCAAACGCCGCCTGACCAATGTGGGCCTCGGCGATTTCTGTCTGGAACTACACAGTACTAAGGCCAACAAGCGCGCCGTCGCCGAAGAACTCGGCCGAGTTCTTGGCAAGGGACAAGCCGACCTGTCAAAGCTCACAACGGTAGAGCACGATGCCGGGCAGATCCAGCGGCTACGGTCCAGTCTCAATGAATATGTGAAAGCCCTGCATGACCCCATCTGCAAGACCGGCATCTCGCCGTACCGGGCCATGGGGCGCGTGGCGCAGTTGCAACTGAACAGCGTGCCGGACATTCCTTGCGACATACCGGGTGTGGAAGGCTGGGATCTGCAGCAGATCGACCATCACCTCGAGCTCATGAAGCACTTGGCCCAGCGCCAGCAGACGCTCGGTTTTGTCGCGGCCCATCCCTGGCGAGGGGCTCGCCTTACCCAAATGGAGTACGGCAAAGAAGCGCCCGTGGCAAAAACCGTTGCGGAAATGGCGTCCGCGATCAAACGCTTGGTGGAGTCGGGTTCCGTAATTGCCGCTCTCCTTGGTGGCACAATTCCCGAAACCATGGAAGGCTTCCGATGTCTCGCCAAGATGGCGAAGCTCATTCTTTTTTCTCCCGAACCCGCCAAAAAACTCATGGAGGGGGATACGTGGGACAAGGCGAACCAAGAAGCCAAACTTCTGCTGGAAAAACTCCAGCAGTATGTTGCTGCGCGGCAGTGGCTTAAAGGGCGGTACGAACCTGGGCTCGCTGACGGGGTCGATTGGCGGGCTTTTCATAAGAACTTTGAAGGCTATTGGAAATCGGGGGCCATGCGTTGGCTGAGGCCCCAGTATTGGTCCGACCGGAGCATGGTCAAGCAGGCCATGGTCGAAGGCCGTCGCTTCCAAATGCCGCAGATTTTGGAAGATATGCAGCAATTGGGCAAAATGCAGGCCATTGAAGAAGAACTGGAGCAGATGGAGGAGGTGGCCCGCCGCTGCTTTGACGACGCATGGAAGGGGCCCGAGACCGACCTAAACAATCTGATCCGCCTTGGAAATTGGCTCATTACCTTGCGAAAAGCCCTTCGGGCCAAGATTGTCGGAGCGGTGGCTATTGCCCTCGCCGAGAAAGGTGCGGACCGTACCGAATTGCAGAAGGTCTTGCAAAGGGCGGAACAGGATCTTGCCGCATGGGATGCCGCGTGGAAAACCCTATGTGACCTGATAGCGATGCAAGACCCTGGCATGTTCGACACGGAGGTGGCCAAGGTCCCGATTGACAATCTCAGCGACCGCCTCAACCTGATGTCGCAGCGCGTCGAAGCTCTCTACGATTGGTCTCAGTACCAGGAAGCCTTGCGGGCCTGTGAATCAACACCACTCGCCGATTTCCTGAAGAAAGCCCAAGAAGCGGGCATCGGCGCAAATCAACTCGTGGCCGCCACCGAAAAACGGCTGCTTCGTGCATTTTTGGACCAAGCCTTCCGCGAACGAGAACCACTCCGGCGTTTCAATGGCCCGTCCCATGAAGCAACGGCCCTGGACTTTGCAAAACTTGACCAGCAATGGGTTGAGCAGACCAGTGCCCGCCTTCGGAACTTCCTGGCTTCGCAGAGACCGACCGGCCAGATATCCGCCGCGCGAAGCTCCCAACTCGGCATCCTGCAGGGAGAAATGCGGCGGAAACGGGGCTTGCGCCCCATACGGAAACTGCTTCGCGAGGCCGGCGAAATCATCCAAGAATTGAAGCCCTGTTTCATGATGAGCCCGCTTTCTGTAGCCCAGTTTCTCGACCCGGAAGGCATTCGTTTCGATGTGGTGGTCTTCGATGAAGCCAGTCAGGTCGAACCTGCAGATGCCCTCGGAGCCATTGCGCGTGGAAACCAGTTGATCCTCGTGGGCGATGACAAGCAGTTGCCTCCCACCCCCTTCTTCCGAGTGATGGCAGGCGATAGCGAGGAAACCGGCGCGGACACCGGCGGCGCCGCACCCCTCACCGACATGGAGAGCATCCTGGACAAGGGCGTTTCGGTGTTTCCGCGTGTGCGGCTGCGTTGGCATTACCGTAGTCGCCATGAATCTTTGATCGCCTTTTCCAACTACCGGTTTTACGATAATGAGCTCCTCGTGTTCCCCTCCTGTCATACTGACACCAGCCGGCTGGGACTCTCGATGACGTATGAATCGGGTGATCTGTACGACCGGGGCAAAAGCCAGACCAACCGGGCGCAGGCCAAGCGCGTGGCGGCCCATGTGTTTGAGCATGCCCGGCAATGCCCCAATCTCTCTCTTGGGGTTGGCGCGTTCAGCCTCCGTCAGCAGCAGGCGATCATGGACGAGATCGAAATGCTGCGGCGCGAGGACGATTCGCTGGAAGACTTCTTCCGGCGAGACAAACAGGAACCGTTTTTCGTCAAAAACCTCGAGTCGATCCAGGGCGACGAACGAGACATCATCCTGTTAAGCATCGGGCACGGCAAGTCGGTGCCGGGCGACCGGCTTAGCATGGGTTTTGGACCGCTCAATCTGGACGGAGGATGGCGACGATTGAATGTTCTGATAACCCGAGCGAGGCAACAATGTGTGGTTTTCACGTCCATCCGAGGCCTCGACTTTAATTTGGCAGCTACGCCCGCCAAAGGCGTGCACGCCCTGAAGGAATATCTGGACTACGCTGAGAAAGGGATACTCCCCCTCATCCAAGTTGGCGATGGTGAAGTCGGTTCTGAGTTTGAACGCGCAGTGTACAGCGCACTCGCGGAATGCGGAGTGGAATTGCATCGGCAAGTGGGGTGTTGCCGTTACGCCATCGACCTGGCGGTTGTCGACCCGAATCAACCTGGGAAGTATATCCTGGGCATCGAATGCGACGGCGCGGTCTACCACAGTTCTTCCACCGCACGAGATCGCGACCGTTTGCGCCAACAGGTTCTTGAAGATTTGGGGTGGCGGATTCATAGAATCTGGTCCACTGACTGGTACCATAAGCCCAAGGAAGAGTTGCAGCGAACCTTAGAAGCCATAGAAAAAGCCAAGAGGGGGCAATATCCCGCCAAGTTTGGGAGCCGAACGCCCTCGAAATCGAAAATTCCTGTCATAGAATCTCCTGCGGAAGTCGTTGTTTCATCGCAGTCGAGCCCAGATCCGGACCAGCTGCCGCCCTTTGTCAAAGAGTACGAGCAATTCATTTCCTCTCGCCGCCTGTCGGCCAAACGATTCTACGATGGTGGGGCTTCTCTGGCGTCTCTTATCGCCGAGATCGTGAAGATTGAGTGGCCGATTCACCAAGAGGAGCTTACCCGGCGGGCGGCCGATGTACACGGCATCAGCCGCATCGGATCTCGTGTTCAAGGACAGGCGTATGTGGCGATTGATGGGTGTGTCAAATGCAAGACCATTGCGCGAAAGGGCAAATTCCTTTGGCCTCCTGACATGGACGTGCCGCCCGTGCGCCATCGTTCGGGTAATGGAAGAGATATTGAATACGTCTGCATCGAGGAGATTATTGAAGCCGCTTGGCAACTTCTCAAAGCCCAATTCGGCATGCGGCATGATGATCTCATTACCCAGGTGGCCCGCGTCCTCGGTTTCCAACGAACAGGCAATCGTACCGAAACGCGAATCCGTGAGGCAATCACCCACGGGCTTCGTGACGGCCGGATCTCGGCAGGTGCCGACGGAGTCCTAAAAGCTCGCGATGTGTAGCGGAGTTCCGGGAGTTCCGAGTTCCGGGAACGGCCATTTCCGGCCACCCCATCCTGCAGCCTGTCCCGACCCCTCGGGATTCCCCCGATCTCTGCGTTGAAACCCTCCCCGGCGTGCAAATCCCGTGCCAAAGTTCGCAGAAAAACGCCCAACCCATCAAGCACGCTCCATAGCATAGGAGGCAAAACGAGGGTTCTGCGAGGCAAAACCGGGGCAGTACGGGGCATGTACGGGGCAAATCGGGGCAAAATCGAGGTCAAACCGGGGCGTTTTGCACCCCAAATGGACCTTTCCACACCCCAAAACCCCCCTGGCGCTCTAAAAATGCGGCCGCGGACCCCAAAAAAACGCTCCAAAATCCGCCCACCCCCCCAAAAAAATTTTTTGGATTTTTCGCCCGCTGGTGTGCGCTCGGCTCATGGTTATCGTTCCTCCCTGTCGGGCGAAGCGCCTGAAGGCCCTAGGCCTGGCGGGTCATCGGTGCGCCGCACTGCGGACACTTTATCTGGGTGCACGGCACGCCGCGCCCGTGCGGCGCTGTGGCACCACATTGCGGGCAGATGCACGTGCCGCCCGGTCCGGCGGCAAAAGGTCCGCCCATGCGCCCCCCGCCGGCGCTTCGGCGTCCTCGTCCGCGACCGCCTGTGCCGGG